>JASFGC010000086.1:0-11420 GCA_050123975.1 Syntrophobacterales bacterium
CCGGAGCTGCCATATAACCATGCACAAGCAATACTCCGACTTTGGGACGAAATCTGCGGTAAAAGGTGGGAGCACCGATGTGTTTGGGTTTTGATTCGTCTTGACGATAATAATCCTTGTAATCGTCAGTGAACTCCTGCTTCGCTATGCGAAGAAACTTTCGTCGTAAACGCCAGCGTAGCAACCACTGCGGGTGCTCCGCAATTACTCGTAGTTTTCTTGTGAGCGGGTGGAGAAATTCCACCTCATTGAGAATAACCTGGTAAGGATTATCTCTGCGGATAGTGTGGAAGTCGAAAAGTGGCTTCATCCTCAGCTTTCTTTTGTGAATCGTATTACCTTCCATATGAATCACACCGCTTTTTTCTGCTACATCAAGGAAATCTGCCAGTATTTGATGATATTGGCGGCATAATCGCACACATTGATCATGAAGCAGCCCCGAATGAAAGCGGATAGACTTCAGTTTGGTGACCGTTTCCGCGGCTAGATACAGTCGCTCTGCCAAATCGAACAGGTTCAGACGGTGACCAGGGTAGTATTTCAGGATGTAGGCGATCAGATGATCATAGTTGACCATAGTATTGCTATAAATTGAGGCCATGACCTTCCTGGTCAGATTACTGGCAATGAGCCGCATCAATGGCCTAGAAGGCAGCACCTCGTCGGGCAGGATAGGCCGTGCACTTGATATATCTTGCTGAATCTTGCGCTTTTTCAGTAAGGGACTGATGGCTAAGGGTTTACCGAAAGTGATATCAATGTCCACTCCCGAAAGCAGCATGGTCCCCTCGGTTTGTAGTTCTTCTACTATCCGTTCGGGAAGGTCTCTCACAACATAAGATGCGATCTTGTCAATAGCATTTTGCTGCGAACGAATAGGGTAATAGGTTACATTCACCGGCACCAGAAACGTCTCGCGCTCGCTCACCTGGTCAGGGGATGAGAGATCGAATATCTCCAATTGCTGTTGGAGCAAAGCGGGATCTGTCTGCCGCAAGTGGCACAGCCGTCTGCGGTAAAACTCTGTTCGTAAGGCCAGGGCTGCAGCGCCGGTGTGCGGCGGCCGTCGAGTTCCTGTGGCACTGTAGATAAGGAATTTACCACTCTCGACGATCTTTTTATCCTTGATCATCGCCCCTTCCGGAAAGATCAACCAGGGGTGCTCACCCATCAGCAGAGAGCGAATTATAATCTTGTCACGGTTGGGATCCTTGGTGGAAACCGCACCCATACCATCCAAAAAACTCCCGAGAGGTCCGGTGAATAGACCGTGGTGGGCAAGGGACATCACCGGTCTGCCGGTGAGTTTGTAAATCTGATAAGGAAGTATCAGGGTCTCCAAGCGGGTGAAATGATTTACTGCGAGGATAGACACCCCATCCGGGATATTTTCAGCGTCATGAACCCGCACCGAGGCTTTAAACAGCCGCTCTAATGCTTTTATCCCCAGCTTGCTGAGCGAAAAAACCAGACTGCTGATGTCTGCCATAGTACCTCTCGTTCTCGGTTAGCGGTCACAATGGGTAAGATGCTAGGTCCAGAATATATTTTCCCACAGCTCGAAACCGCATGTATAGTATTTTGAACTATAAGCCGATGCCCTGCACGTTGTGTGCCTAGGATGGGGCCTTTTCTCGGGTATCACGGCTAATATGTGGTGAGATGATATATCACGACAGGGGAGGGATCTGGAAGGGTAGGAAGAGGCTAATCGGTCTTGCGGCTCACTTTCATTCCATAGATCTTGGCAATCATGCTATGTAAGACTTCACGGTCATCAGCGGACATCCTTGTGAACTGGACACCTATTCCATAATGTGGGTCGCCTTCGCTGGATTTCAAGACTGTTGACCACACCACCTTGCCATTGAGATTCATGGTTTTGTGCTCTGGCGCCCTGATGACTATGAGAAGGCCCTCCTCTAATGGTGGCATGTCTTTGCAGGAAACAAGCGCACCTTTAGAGCTGACGTTTTCTATTTTCCCCTCCACCTGAGCGAGAGGTGATAACATAGTAACGGGCCACTTGACCGGGACTCTAGGAACGAAGCGTTTTTCCTGCTTAATCATCTGTGCGCCCCCCTTGTGAGATTATTTCCGCACGTACAATCAAAATTGCAGGAAATATGCCATCAGTCTTTCATTTCTGGTACTGAGTCCAACCCTTTTCCGGTCTACGGCAAAGCTAGAAGGGAGGGTGGCGGAACATCAGTATTTTCTAGAAATGAGAATTAGCTTTTACTATTTCTACTACTAAAACTATATACGTATCACAAAAGAAGAGAAGGGTGTGGGTCCCATAGAAAAAAGAATTCAGGAAGGATGAAGTGGTGGAGCATTGCTAAATATCAAATTAATTTTTCGGACACCCCACCCTGCGGGCCGGTCCCCGGTTTCCAAGCACCAGATTACAGGTTTCAGTGTTCAGGTTTCAGATTCTGTGGCTGTATTTCCTGACACCTGACACCCGACACCTGAAACCTCAATCTTTGAAACCGACAAGCCCTTGATCTCTTGCTTGGCCCTGAGGACCAGATTTTCGATGCTGGACATACTTGAAGTAAAATATAAATTTTACCTAGAAAATAAATATATAAGAGTAACTTAGAGGATAGAAAAAAGGGTATTCTTATTGGTCAATAGCATTTTTACATAAGCAGACTATTTTATACCCGCTCCACGTATTCGCCTGTGCGGGTATCTATTTTCACCGTCTCACCAGCGTTAATAAAGAGAGGAACCTGGATGACAAATCCTGTCTCGAGGGTGGCTGGCTTGGTGGCACCTGTAGCTGTGTCTCCCCGAACGCCAGGGTCTGTCTGTGCGATCTTCAGCTCCACGAAGATGGGGAGCTCAATGCCGATCGGTTTGTTATTAAAGAAAAGCATCTTGACGTCGATATTTTCTTTGAGAAAATCTCTGCTGTCACTCAAATGCTCCTGATCGATGAAAATCTGCTCGTAATTCTTATTATCCATAAAACAGTAGCCTTCAGCATCCTGATAGAGGTACTGCATCTCTCGTTCCATTAGGTCAGGGCGGTTGACCTTCTCTCCTGAGCGAAATGTTTTTTCCAAAACCTGACCGGTTTCCATGTTTTTGAGACGGGTCCTGACAAAAGCGCCGCCCTTACCTGGTTTGACATGAAGAAAATCAACAATAAGAAAAGGTTTCCCTTCCAATTCGATTTTCAACCCTTTCCGGAACTGACTCGTAGAATACATAATCCCCTCGTCATCTATCCCTTGAGGAGTTCTGAAGGAATGGTCAGAACTCCCCAATTAGTCCATCCCCGCCGCTCTTAAATCTTCCTCAAAGGTAGTGATTGAAATGCTAGAGCTAAATGGGTCTACGTTTTGGTATGTTTTCTGATGAAGACGGAAAGCTTCCCCGGATCAAGGCGCGGCTCCGTTGACGCTGCTGGCATGGATTCTGGGGCACCTTCCTCCCGCAACTTGCTTTGCCAGTCCTCAAGCACTGAAAGCAGAGTGCGATCCTGGGGGGGAGAACCAATTCGTTTCTCCAATTCCGCAAGCCTGGTTTCAATCTCCTCAGTTCTTGGTGATGTATCGAGAATCTTGCGATACACCTCTATGGCTTTGTCCACATGGCCTTGCTCTTCGTAGAGTTCAGCCAGGGTGACAGTGTCCATCATCTCAGCATCTTCCGGGAGCGCCTCTTCGGGCACCGATTCAGACCTGGCTTCGGCACCTGCAGTGTCCATCCCGGCTGCCGCAGCAGGATGAATTGCCTCAAAAAGCTTCTGGTAATGGAAAGCTTGTTCAGAATCACCCTTCTTGTCATACAGTTCTGCCAGGTTCTGGTAAATTACCGCGTTTATCTCCAGCATCTCTTTTGCCTTCAGGAGCTCAGCTTCAGCACTGTCCAACGCCCCAGTACGAAGGTAGGACAGTCCGAGAATCACCCTGGCACGAAGATCATGCGGGCGGAGACGAAGTCCGTTTGTACAGGTTTCGATGGCCTCCTCATACATTTCTCGCTCCCAAAGTGCCTCGGCAAGATAAACAAAAACATGTGAGGAAGGATCCTTGCTCATCATCTGCTGGTAGACTTCAAGCTCGTCCATGATCTATTTCCTGTGGAGTGGATTTTGGGCTCAGTTGTTCTGTGGGTTGGGTCGCCGCTACTATAGTTGCTTTGCCTGACAAAAGCAATACTCACCTCACTCGGATATTTCATGAAACATGGGGGCGAGAACCAGAACTACTCTGTGATTTGCTGCATACTTTGAATACCTGTCACCACCACACCTAGGCGGTTTTTGGCGACAGCCTCCCACTTATCAGGGATTTTCTCCCGTTCCACCTGGCCAAAGGACAGTGGAAGCTTAATAATCTCACTGCTGTTTCTCTGACGGTCACGTATTAGAACCTCCATTGTGAATTTATCTTGAGTAAGGCTCGCTTCAGAAGGGGTTCTCAGGGCAACGTAGCCGGTAAATTTTTTTCGTTCTTTCCCAGTAAGCCTTGTATAGTCGGTGGCATAATAGCCAAAACCTGTTTGATATAACATGGTGGCGATATAAACCATATCGCCATCTGTGTCTTTGGCCTCAAGGTAGATTTTCCAGGTAGTGCCCGGACGGATAACTGCAGGAGCATAGTAGTCAATGAGCACAGGAGGTTGGCCTTGCTCTTCAAACACCTTTTCGTAATCTTGCACCTGCAACCCAGAGCAACTGCCCACCAGAAGGGTTAGGACAAGAGTAAAATAGATTCTCATTTTCATAGCTGTTATTTCCAATGAGTAGCGAAGCTCTCCCACCAAAGTCCGGAGTTTCTGAAATCCCAAACACCACATTTCAGCCTTTGATACATCAACTCTCAGAGCCTCCTTTTTCTTTCCTGGCACCTGAGACCTATTTTTTATGAATAATACTACAAAAAATCTTGCTTTGCTTCCGGAAATCATGAAACTCCTGACCAAATATAAACTCTTCATTCTGAATACTAACCCGGCAATTTCATGAATTGCTGTCGCGAGACCGTGGAGATGACTGTGCCACCGGGCAACCGCAGGGGGTTGGACCCGAGGCGTACATGAACAGTACGTCGCAGGGTCCGACAACCGAGGACGACCGGGAGGACAGTCATATTATTCGCGCTCGCTGCGCTCCGCTCAGTCCCGCAAGCGGGTTCCCAGTTTCGGGGTCGCAGCAGGCCATTCATGAAACTGCCGGGTTAAAAATAAAAAGCCCCCACCAGTATGATGGTGGGGGCCAGGGCATTGGGTAGGGTAAGGTCTGATTGACAAGGAGAAGCAACTATCCCTACCAGCACTGTATGGTAAAACAAAAACTGTGCCATTTTAGAGAATTCAAATATTATCTATTATTATCAAATGGTTAACTGATATTGCTCGAGCATTCGGTAGCGAAGATGTGGGTAATAAAGGTTATAGGTGTGGGAAGAAAATTCCATAATGGAAACCCGGGCTACTCTTCAGCTGCAGTTGGTACCTGTAGTTAGTGACCGTGAAAAGTCTCGACAGCATACCGGTCAGAAACGCGAGCTTGAAAATGCTTCAGCGAGCGCATTCCCCGTAGTCCGCCGAAGGGGGACTGCAGGGAGCTTCAAAGTCGCAAAAAAAATCCCCACCCTCGTAATCTTTTGAACAAGGGTGGGGCGTGGAAGGAGGTTTCTGGCTTCTGGGTAGGGCAGTACAGAGGCGAGTTCTCATACCCTACCTATAGAGTACTATAACCCAGAAATTCGAGATGGGAAACCTGGTGAGGTGGAAAACCGATTTATTCAACATCGAAAACCCGGTCCTTAAGGCCAGGTCAGCGTTCAATGGCTTTGCCAGTACAAGTGCGAACTCTTTTGGAGTAATGGAGTATTGGAGTGTTGGGGTGTTGGCAAAAATGAAAACCCGAATTTAATGTGAATTGGACTTTTCATTACTCCACCACTCCATCACTCCAGCAGACTTCCGCAAAAGGGAAAGAGTATGGTAGCCCCCTCAGGGGGCCTCTCAAAGCCGGGTCCTTTGGGTCCGGATTCTTTATTTCTCTGAGGGCGGGGAAACGAATTGAAAGATAAGTTCGCCGTCTTTAACCAGCCCCAGTTCCTGACGGGCTAGGTGCTCTATTGCAGCCGGATCGCTTCGAAGTTGACCAATTTCTTCATAGAGCAGATGATTTTCCTTTTCCAGCATATGATTTTTCTGGATAAGTTCTTGGTGCTCTAGATGCAACTGACGGAGGTGCAGCAACCCATTGGGGCTCCAGATAATCAACAGCACAGAGGTCAGCACCATGAGGGGCCACAGGATTAAATGCCACTTTCCACTCTTTGCGGAGAGTTTCTTGTTCATGGCTAACTGATCGAACTGTGAGAAACTACCTTTTCGCCCACAAAATTTCGCTATACTATTAACATAACTTGCATATATCTTTATCATAGATAAAATAAAGTAGCAAATCATAACGGGATCAAATTTATACCTCACAAATTACCATGCCTTTTCTCGGAAGGCTGTGTCCTTTTGCCAAAGGGTTTGCTAAAATGGTTTTCTCATTGGAGGGCTACCTCCACGTAGTTTCGGTTGATGTCTCGAAAATTCTCGCAAGAGAAAAAGCGAAAAGGGGAAATCTCCGTGAAAAAAGTTACTATCCTTTTGATTTACCTCCTTATTCTTGTTGGATGCGCAACCACAAAAAAAACTCCACCACAAGAGTTCGGGGGAACTCCGGATGTTTTTAGCAAAGTAATCCAGAAGCCAGATCCCTTACTGATGGGGACATGGGAGTGCCGTTTTTTGAGAACAGTGGGCAAATCCCGTCCCGACAACAACTACGTAAAGTACCGCTTGATTAAACATGGTGATAAGTACGGACTTTATTTTTATCGCATTTGGCGTGACGGCAGAAAAAAGAAAGCTGAATGGAAAAACTGGACCATAAACGGAAGGGAAATATTGGGAGAACCCCGCAAATTTGGGGTAAAGATATTCGTACAGGGAGAGGATGTTTATTTTACCATTAGAGCACTGGATAGACCGGCCAAGATGTCTCGCGTCGTAAACTGAGGCGTCATTCTAGAACTACTGAGAAGATGGGAGAAACTCCCAGGAGAAAAGCCTTGACAAAAGGGGGGTAGGGGATAAAATGACAAGATTTTCAAGGCATGCCAAGATAGATCCCTCCAGCTAGCAAACCAGGAACATAGGAGATTAATAGATGGGAGTTGTAGAAGACAAGATTAAGGAATTGAAGGAAAAGGAAGCCAAACTCAAAGAAATGGGTGGAGAGGCAGCGGTAAAGAAGCAGCATGACCGCGGCAAACTCACGGCCAGAGAGCGAATCGATCTCCTTTTCGACCCGGGAACCTTCAGGGAAACCGATATTTTCATGAAGCACAGGGGGACCCTGTTTGGTTTGGACAAGCTGGAAATACCAGCCGACGGGGTAATTACCGGCTATGGCAAGGTAAATGGACGTCCCGTGTGTGCTTTCTCCCAGGACTTCACAGCCCGAGCTGGCACCCTGGGTGAAATGCACTCTAAAAAGATCTGCAAGATCCTGGACCTGTCAATGAAATCGGGAATCCCAGTCGTGGGCTTCAATGACTCAGGTGGGGCGCGCATCCAGGAGGGAGTTGATTCCCTTTCTGGCTACGGGCAGATCTTTTACCGCAATGCCATCGCTTCGGGTGTAGTACCGCAGATATCTGCAATTATGGGCCCATGTGCTGGAGGAGCGGTTTATTCTCCGGCCATGACAGATTTTGTTTTCATGGTTAAAGACACCAGTCATATGTTCATAACCGGCCCTGATGTGATCAAGGCGGTGTTGGGGGAGGTAATCACCTTTGAGGACCTTGGTGGGGCCATAGCCCATAATACCAAGAGTGGAGTGGCTCACTTCGCCTGTGAAGATGATGCTCACACCATAGAGAGAATCAAGGTTCTGCTGAGCTACCTCCCCAGCAATAATATGGAAGAGCCACCCAGAGTAGATACTGGCGACAGCCCACTTCGTACTGATCCAGCCCTGGACGCCATCATACCGGACAACCCCATGGAATCCTACGATATGAAAGACGTGATTCGGTCCATCGTTGACAATGGGGACTTTTATGAGGTTCACAAACTTTACGCCCAGAACATCGTCGTTGGACTTGCCAGACTGGACGGACGCACCATCGGCATTATTGCCAACCAGCCCACGGTACTTGCCGGTTGCCTGGATGTGAACTCTTCAGATAAAGCGACGCGATTCATTCGTTTTTGCGATTGTTTCAATATCCCACTTCTTACCATCGCCGACGTGCCGGGATATCTGCCTGGCAGTGACCAAGAGTGGAGTGGGGTGATACGCCACGGTGCCAAGCTGCTCTGGTGTTATTCTGAGGCCACTGTGCCCAAGATTACACTTATTACCCGGAAGGACTACGGTGGCTCCTATCTGGCCATGTGCTCCAGGGATCTTGGCTGCGACATGGCTTTGGCCTGGCCCAACGCTGAGATTGCGGTAATGGGCGCTGACGGGGCGGCCAATATTATCTTCCGCCGCGATATTCAGGGGGCAGATGATCCCGAGGCCAAGCGAGCGGAGAAAATTGAAGAGTACAAAGAACTGCTCTACAACCCTTACATTGCTGCGTCTCGGGGCTATATTGATGGGGTGATCATCCCGAGTGAGACCCGGCCGCGCCTCATAGACGCACTTGAAGTGCTGAGCACAAAGAGGGAAACACTACCACCGAAGAAGCACGGCAACATTCCCATGTGAGTAATTTCCAACCACCGGAAATAAAGAAAAGCCCCGACTTCTTCGAGAACTCGGGGCTTTTCTAATAGATCCTGAATTCAGGGCTTCGGGATCAATAATCAGCCATCACAAATCCGAAATCCGAAGCACGAAGCACGAAACAAATTCAAAATTCTAATTCTCCAATGTTCAAAACAAAGACGCAAAGCTCTTCGAATAAAGCGTTTTGGTCATTTGAAACTGGGGACCCGCCCGAAGGGTGGGGAGTCCGGAGGACCAATTTTGGTAATTCGGATTTGTTTCGGATTTCGATATTCGATATTCGGGCTTATGCTAGCAAAGGACTACGTCAGCACTCCTCCTCTCTTGCCCCTTAATCCTCCCTTTCACTTATCTCAATGAGCACACCGTGGGTTGATTTTGGATGGAGAAATGCTATCTTGGCACCGCCGGCTCCCATGCGTGGTTTTTCATCGATGAGTCGTATTCCCTTCTCTTTGAGCTCAGCCAGGGCTTCTTCTATGTTTTCCACCCGAAAGGCAATATGTTGTATTCCTTCGCCTCTTTTTTCCAGATACTTGGCTATGGGTCCGTCCGGGGCTGTAGATTCCAGCAATTCAACCTCACTGTCGCCAACAGGGAAAAAAGCTGTGGTCACCTTCTGTTCAGCCACAGTCTCACTGCCCTCAAATTTCAGACCCAGTGTGTCTTGGAAAAGTTTTTTTGCTTCCTCGATACTGTGAACCGCTATTCCCAAGTGATCGATCTTCAGTACTTTCATCTATTCCTCCTTAGCCATTTATCATGTCACATTCATCATTTCGCATTAGGTATTTAGTGTTTTCATGATTCTGTTTTTTTCACCTGCCTGCTGCTAGCTGCCAGCTGCTCCCTGAGCAGTGACTACTCTTCGTCCGGAAAAATCGTTTTCACGATCTTCTTAACACTGGTATAGGGGTCTTTCTTGTGCGCAACGATATCGTCAATGAGGTCGTCAAAGCGGCCATTTCCGAGAATCTTCTCCAGAACTTTTCGGGAGATCTCTTCCTTGAGCAAGGACAACGTTTCCTGCCTGGTTTTTTCCCGACGCACTGTTTTGAGGTTACCGCTTTCTTCAAGAAAGCTACGGTGGCTTTCGATAGCTTCCACCAGTGGCTCAGTTCCCTGATCCTCCACGGCCACGGTCTTCAGTACTGGAGCTTGCCAGGCTGCCTTTTTGATCTGAGCGTCTTGCTCCACCCGAATCCTGACCTCGGTAACGAGGGCGTCAGCACCTTCCCTATCCGCCTTGTTGATGACATAAAGATCGGCGATCTCCATGACTCCGGCCTTCATGCTCTGGATAGTATCGCCTAGGCCAGGAGCCAATACCACAATAGTGGTGTCAGCGGTCTTGGCTATCTCTACTTCATCCTGGCCTACACCCACAGTCTCAACGATAACCCAGTCTTTCCCGAAACCATCCATAATCTTGATCACGTCCGCTGTGGTTCGGGCAAGCCCGCCGAGGTTGCCACGGGTGGCCATAGAGCGGATGAAAACATCCGGATCCCCGTAGGCCCTCTGCATACGAATCCGATCACCGAGAAGGGCGCCACCAGTGAAAGGGCTGGAAGGGTCCACGGCTACAACGCCCACGGTCTGCTCCTGCTGGCGGAGCACTGTGGTGATCTTATCGGTAAGGGTGCTTTTGCCTGTGCCGGGGGAGCCGGTTATACCCAACACATGAGCTCTCCCCGTGTGCGGATAAATTGAACCGAGAAATTCAAAAGAACGTGGATCCTCGTTTTCCACCAAGGTAATGAGCCGGGCCATAGCCCGTACTGAACCCTCTAACACTGCCGCAGCTAGATTTTCCATAATACCGGATGGAGACTAATTTCCTGACAGTTTTTCTTCAATGAATGCAACTATGTCCTCTGTTCTGGTACCAGGTCCGAAGATGGCAGCCACCCCAGAGTCCTTCAAGCCGGGAATGTCCTCATCGGGAATAATGCCGCCACCAACAACGAGAACTTCTTCTAGCCCATTTTCCTTCAGCAGTTCCACCACCCGCGGGAAGAAGTAGTTGTGAACTCCACTTAAACTGCTCAAGCCCACCACATCTGCATCTTCCTGCAAAGCTGCCTCAACAATCATCTCAGGGGTCTGGCGTAGCCCGGTGTAAACCACCTCCATACCAGCTTCGGCAAAGACACGTGCCAGGAGCTTGGCCCCTCGGTCGTGACCGTCCAGGCCCGGCTTAGCCATAATGACTTTAATTCTCTTCTTGCCTGTCATTCTCAACCTCCCATTTAACGCATGGCGCAAAGCGCAGAGAGCATAGCGAAAAAAACTCTCTCTTTCTGATATTCTTCACGCTCTGCGCTTGGCGCTCTGCGCTTTGCGATCACACAAATTCCTTTGGCCGGTATTCACCCCAGATATTCCGCCAGACGTCGCAGACCTCACCAACTGTGGCCCGGGCTTTTACCGCCTCAATCACTGCCGGCATAACGTTTTCGTCCGTTCTAGACACTTCATCCAGCCTATCCAGAGCGGTTTTCCAACTTTTTGGATCTCTTTCCGCTCGAAGTTTCTTCAGCTTTTCTGTCTCTATCTCACGCTGTTTAGGATCTACCTTGAGTAGATTGGTAGGTGGCGGTTCTTCCATTGTGTATCTGTTAATCCCAACATAAACGCG
>JASFGC010000087.1:0-11387 GCA_050123975.1 Syntrophobacterales bacterium
ACCTCAGTCCGAACAGTTAATACTTCTCCTGGCCGCATAAATTTCATTAGTCTCCTAGCTAAGCTTTTGAGAGCTTCGAGTATGAGATTGTCGTCAAAAAGGGACTCAGGCATTTCAGGATCGAGATCAATGCGCATCTCCACTCTGCTGGATCTGAGTTCGGGCTCCAGCGCTATAAAAGCCCTTGTCACCAGTCTGTTGAAATTGCCCATGGTCTTGTGCGGTTGCAGTGGCCGTACATAGTCCCTCATGTTTTTGAGCAGCCTTTCAAGCCTCTTTACTTCGTCTATGATGATACGCGCTTTAGGCTTCAAGCTAGCGTGCAGTTCGGGTGCGTTCAGAATGGAAGCTGCAAAACCGCCGATGGAAACAAGTGGATTGCGAATTTCGTGCGCCAGATAGGAGGACATTCGCCCTATGGTGCTTACCCGGTCGGAATGTGCTAATCTTCGCTCACATATGACCTTCTCTTCCTGCAGTTCAATGAGCTCCCAGAACAGTCTGGCGCTGAGGTGATCCATAACTTTTAGATTTCGCGGCTTGGTGGTTATTACCTCGTTTAAAACGTCGTCGCGACCGGTGAGCTCAATGAGCAAGTGGAGGTTCTCAAAGGCAAAGAAATCTCGAAAATCCTTGGTAGTGTAGATCCCTTTATTGCGCGCGTATACAAGGCCGGGAGCATTCTCACGTAGATCAGCTACTCCGACAATGTTGACGTGAATGTGGCGGAAGGTGTGTGTTTGAAGAAATATAATAAGACCCCTACAACGGGAGCCTCCTCCCACCAGGGCGACATTGACTACAACAGGTTCGGTCTTTGAATAGTCTTTATATTTTGACTGGTCTGGTATCATGACATCTTCCAACCACCAATTTGATTTCACTGGTAACATCCCTTCTGTTCTCATTAACATTCTAGATTCTAGGTCCTGTGGTATTTTGAGACGGCTTTCATTATGTTGATTTTCTTCTACACACGGGATGCTAACGATTGCGCTAATTTATTTTGTAATGTGCCCGGTAGAGAACCTTGCCTTTGCCTTCTAACTCAGTAAGAAGAGCCCCTTCGTTTTCTATTTTTTTGCAACGTATGTAGACGTTCAGAAAGCCGTCAGGTGCGTCTTCGTGATGAGTTGTGATACTGACCACGCGGCCGCCGTGCACGCGGATCAAATCTGTAATCTCTTTGACAGCACCGGGTCGGTCTTTAATCATGATGCCGAATTGTAACTGCGCTTGTTTAATCCCAGAAATGGCGATCATGGCACGAAACAGGTCACCCTTGGTAACGATTCCCTCCAGTTCTCCTTCATTGTTCATCACAGGCAGGGCAGAGATGTCGTGCTCTAGCATCACGTTCGCTGCCCTTTCTACAATTTCGCCAGCCGTGGTGGTGTAAGGATCGCTCGTCATCACGTTTTTTACCTTTATTCTGTCCAGCAGATAGTAGATCTCGTGGATATCAAGGGAGGTTGCCTTGGAGGGCTGCGCCTCCTTTAGATCCCGGTCGGAGACAATCCCGGTAAGCCGGCCATTTCTCATGACCGGAAGGTGTTTAATCGAACGTTTCTTCATAAGTTTGGATGCCTCCATCAGGGAAAGATTCTCATCCACGATGATTACGTCCTTACTCATCCAATAGTTAACATGCATGGCTAACTCCTTTTAACGAAGCTTAAAACTAGCTTTGCGAATCTCATCTCTGCTATCATCA
Organism: Syntrophobacterales bacterium; assembly: GCA_050123975.1. Taxonomy (GTDB): domain Bacteria; phylum Desulfobacterota; class Syntrophobacteria; order BM002; family BM002; genus BM002. Next base: position 1,715 of record JASFGC010000087.1, read on the forward strand.
AGAATCCGCAGGTGACAAACAGAAGTTATGATCTTGTCTTCTTCAGCTTCTCTTCAGGTCTGGTCTTTGGCAGAATCACAGTGAAAACTGAGCCCCTGCCAAGTTCACTTTCCACGAGTACCCGTCCTCCATGAGCCTCAACAATGGTCTTCACCCCTGCCAGGCCTAGACCAAACCCCTCTGTCTTTTCTGCATCTTTCCCCCGCTGAAAGGGTTCAAAAACAGAAAGAAGCTCTCTAGAATCTATGCCTATTCCTTCATCTATTACCTTCACACTGACATCATAGTCGGTCTGTTGAGTGAGGATGGTAACGGTCCCCTTTCCTTCAGTGAATTTAAGAGCGTTATCCAATAAATTCGTAAACACTCTGCGCAAACGTGGGGCATCTGCCTCTATAAGGGGGAGGCTTTCTCTATTTTCAAGCTTTAACTCAATTCCGGATTTTGACGCTCTTGGTTGGTATGCTTCAAAAAGCTCCTTGAGTTCCTGATCCAGGGAGGTGGCGTCCAAGTTCAAATCTAGCCTGCCCGTCTGTAACCGGGTGAAATCAATGAAATCATTAATCAAAAATTCCAATTTCCCAGCTTCTCTTCTAATTATCTCAAGGTAGTTGTCTCGCTTCTCTACAGCCATGTCAGTTATATGAGCCAAGAGCCTGAGAACAAATCCCTGGATGGCGATGAGAGGTGACTTCATATCATGGGCAAACATAGACATAAGGTTCGTCTTTTCACGTTCCAGGGCTTTTAGCTGACTAATGTCCTGAAAGGCCTCTAAGCCACCAATGAGACGAGCCTCCTCGTCCAGCAACGCTGCAGTGCTCATGCTTACTGGAATGGTTTCCCCCATCTTGTTCTGGATCGTGGTCTCAATACGAACGACCGGGTCCTTGCGATTGAGAACTGTCCTAAGCGGACATTCCCTTTGGCACATGCCCCCTTGCAGAATGTCGCCACAAAATCGACCTAGCGCTTCCTCGGCTGAATACCCGGTCAATCCCTCTGCCCAAAGGTTAAAGCCCGTGATCTTCAATTCAGAATTCACTGTGACCACCGCTACTGGCAAACTCTGAATGACGAACTTAAAGAAGGCAAGATCCTGTCCTCCTTTGAAATGGTTTCCGACCTTAACGGAAGTTCCGCAACCTTTGGCCATGGCCTCACTCATCTAAGCTTGTTTAAAGCAGTCTATGCCCTCTCCTGCAATCAATTTAGATCGCAACAGGCGTGCCACCTATCTTTAGGAAATTTGAAAGAGATGTTGCCCTGGAATCCCTTATGGGAGGCCGAATTGCGGCTGGCGGCTTAGAGGGGGTATCAGAGTTAAAGTAGCACCATGGCTACTGTTTGGGCTTTGATAGTAGCAGTGCAGCTACTGTTTTGAGCGCCCGTCTGTAGCAGGCAAATCGATGTCGAGCTTGCGGATCTTCCGAAAAAGAGTAGTCTTGTGGATTCCGAGCTCTTTGGCAGCTTGGAGTCGGTTCCACTGGTTTCTTCGAAGAGCGTTCAGGATGAGCTCTTTCTCATATTCGCCGAGCAGGTCTAAAGTTTCACTCTGCGGTATGCTTGTTTTCGGCTGAAGCTCGTCAGGCAAATGATGGGCTTGGATCATGCCACCGGGACACAGAACGAAGGCGTGCTCGATGATGTTTTCCAATTCCCTCACGTTTCCTGGATAGTCGTACTTCATGAGAATTGACAGACCCTCAGGGGAGATTCCGGAGATCTCTTTTCCTTTGAGCGCCGAGAGCTTGGCAATGAAATGATTCACCAAAAGAGGGATATCTTCCATTCGTTCTTGAAGAGGGGGTAACTCTAGCCTAAAGACGTTTATCCGATAGTAAAGGTCCGTGCGAAATCTGCCTTCTTCCACCAACTGAGACAGATTTCTGTTAGTGGCCGTAATGATCCGCACATCAGCCTTGATGCTCTGAACTCCTCCTAAAGGCTCGAAGACCTTGTCCTGAAGAACCCTGAGAAGCTTGGCCTGGATCGCTGGGGAGATATCCCCGATCTCATCCAGAAATATTGTTCCACCTTGAGCAAGGGTAAAGCGGCCGGCTTTACTCCGGCGGGCATCTGTGAAGGCTCCTGCTTTGTAGCCAAAGAGCTCGGATTCCAGAAGAGTATCGGGTATGGCACCGCAGTTCACCGTGATGAAAGGATTGTCCGCTCGGGGGCTCTGGTTGTGAAGGGCCTGGGCTATCAAGCCCTTTCCAGTACCGCTCGCTCCGGTTATCAGCACCGTGCTCTCACTCTCGGCTATGGTGGGGATGAGCTCGAAGACATGCTGCATCTTGGGACTCTTACTGAGAATGTCCTCAAAGGTATGCCTTGCATCCAACTCCTTGCGAAGCTGCTCAAGCAAGCTTAGATCCCGAATAGTCTCAACCCCACCGATGAACTTTCCTTGCTTGTCTTTCAGAATGGCTGTGGAGATGCTTACGGGTACCTTGTTTCCTTTCTTATTTGTGATTTCAACAGGCATGCTGGCGATGGGTGTGCCATTTTGCATGGTATAGCGCAGGGCGCAGGCTTTTTTGCATATGTTGCTGCGGAATACTTCATGACAAGGGCGCCCGAGAGCTTCCTCGCGAGGAACCCCGGTAAGATCAGCCGCAGCTTCATTGAAAAAGCTGATCCTCCAGTTCTCATCGATACAGAAGACTCCCTCGTTAAGGCTGGAGAGAATGGCCTCAAACCATTCGTCGGTTAGGGCTGTACTCAAATATTGAGAGTAGATGTCGGTCACTCTCATTTTATCCTCCATGATTAGCTCCTTATTGTAGTTCCCTAAAAGAACCGTTTGTCTCTAAGGCTCTTTGAATCGCGAACTTTAGTTGCGAGAGGTCAAATGATTTGATCACATAATAGTCCGCCGCAATGGTTTTCTGGTCATATTTGTAGGTGTCGTACGCTGTACACAAAATGACCGGAAGATCGCGGTGCTCCTTGCGGATCTCCTGCAATAATTCAAGACCGTCGTAATCTGCAAGCCTGATGTCCAGAACCACCACTTCGGGTCGTATATTATCAATCTTTTTCACGAGATTGTGACCTGTCGCTACGGTAGCGACATTGTGACCTTCAGCGGAAAGTTCTTCACTGTAAAGCTCGCGAATGTATTGCTCGTCATCTACGAGAAGGATGCTTGCCATGTCACCGTTCCTTTATTTGCCGGATGGCGGAAAGACGAAACTTGCATTTGAATCGAACATCCTCTCATACGCCGACCAAGGGATGAGCCTCCACAAAACGCTCGTATTTATTTTTAAACTCTGGATAGATATCTGCTATCACCCCGTAATAGTCCTCAATGTATCGTAGCCTTTTGTAGACCGGTATCAGCTTGTGGTTCCGACATTCGCCGCAGCTCCACTGTTTCCACCCACGCTTTGCAGCGCAGGATAAACATTGCTCATAGAAGGGGCATTCAAAATTCTTGGTCCCTTTTTCCTTAACCGGCTGAGGTACTTGTCTCATCATCTCGTTGGTTTGCATATTTTCGGTCGATTTCAATCGTTTATGTTGTTTTAAGACTGCCATCCGGCTCCTACTTTGAAGTCAATTTGCCGTCTTGGTATCGTGGCCTGTTTCTTTCTCTGCCGTACCCTTGAGAAACTGGTTGGTTTTCCTTACTCTGCTGCTCATGCTCATCATGATAATGAGTTGTGAGCTCTTCCAGGCAGTATCTACGCCATTTGCAATTGAACTGATCACAATCGTCAGGAGGTCTGCCAAAACAATCCAGATTGCCCTCGGCTCGCTGAATGCCCCTGATAAGTGCTGTTAAGTCAGACCAATCCCTCTTCGCGTCTTTGACCTTTATAGGCATTTTCTTCGTAGATTTTACCATCGGTTCAACCTGCTGATCATTCAAGATTCTGTTGATTGATCTACCAATCAGTGATTGCCTTGCCTCAATTTGCTTAACCTTAAGTAGCATTATCCCTGGAGTGAATGCAGCTTGTCTATGAAGGGAAGAATTCATTTTAGACCCGGGAGGATTCCCGGCATAGGAGTTTTTCCCAAAGGTGGGTCGGGAGGAGGGTCAACTGTGGGGGTTGGGGGAAGGGGTTAGTTACTTCTTCCAGAGATCCACGTCTATCAATCCGTATTTTGCCGCGTACCGAACCAACTCCACGGTACTGTGAAGGTCGAGCTTGCTCAAAATGTTGGACCTGTGGTTTTCAACGGTTTTTGGGCTGATAAAGAGCTTCTCTCCAATCTCCTTGGTGGAAAGACCTTCGGCGAGCAAGCGGAGAATCTCCTGCTCTCTCGGGGTAAGAGCACTGTAGGCAGTGTCCGTGACTTCTGTTTCCTGCTCACGGGTTTTTACCAGGCTTTCCACAACTGCATGGGAAAGAGAGGAGTCCATGTAATACTCCCCTTTTGATACAGTTGCAAGACACTCCAGGAGTTTTTCGGTAGCTGAGTCTTTGGTAATATAGCCTATGGCCCCGGAGCGAAAAGCTTTGACAATGTAATCGATCTTGAGATGCATGCTGAGAATCACGATTTTGGTGTCAGAAAGGAGTTCCCTTATCTGCTGGGTCACATCAATACCACTGCCGTCCGGCAAAGATATGTCCATAATGATAAAGTCAGGATTGAGTTCCTCGGCCTTCCTGAGCGCTTCGTTACTGTTTCCCGCCTCTCCGACAATTCTATACTGAGAACTCCTTGCTAAAAGCGACTTCAGCCCTTCACGAAAGAACGGATGATCATCCACAATCAAAATGGTTTGCTCTTCACCCATTGGTCTTCTCCGTATAGGGGATCTTTGCCAAGATTCTGGTACCCAGTGCCGGGCTGGACTCAATCTTCATTTTCCCATCAAGAAAAGCCACCCTTTGCTCCATACTCCGGAGACCCATACGCTTTTCCCGAAATGCTGCATCCATGTGTTGGTCAACATCAAAGCCTTTGCCGTTGTCCTCTATGCTCAGCATAATGTAAGGAAATGATACGGACAGTCTGATAAACACCTGGCTGGCTTCAGCGTGTTTTCTGACATTGTTCAACCCCTCTTGGATCATTCGGTATAAAGATATCTCTGTATCGAAATCCAGTTCGATGCCGTCCAGACCGACGGAAAAAACTTCAGTTTCTATGGCGAATTTTGCAGCAAATTCCTCACAATACTGACGGACAGTCTGAACCAGTCCCAACTCCTCTAGGGTGGCTGGATGTAAATCATAGGCCATGTCCCGCACGGTCATAATACTATGGTGCAGTCTTCTAGACAGCTCTGATACCCGTTGCCGGAATGCTGAAGAGATATCCGGTTGATCATCGCACAGGGTGGCCAGGCCAATTTTCAGGGTGGAAAGATCTTGAGCCAGGTTGTCATGCAGATCGCAAGCAAGCCTTTGACGGGCAACCTCTTGGGCTTGCATGAGTTGTTGTGAAAGGTTGCGGATATGCTCCTCGCTTCGCTTTCGTTCTGTAATGTCAGTAATTACCGCAAAGCTCCCTTCGAAGTGGCCGTCATCACTAAAGATCGGGCTTGGTGACACAATTGTAACCTTCTTCTTACCATCCTTTCGCGTAAAAGTTATCTCGTATGGATTGCGTTCGCCTTCTCGCCGTCGTTCCATCTGTTCTCGGAGTATTTCCTGGTTGGTGCTATCGAGCAGAGAGCTCGCAAAACAACCAAGCATTTCCTCGCGGGAGTAGGTTAGCATTTTGCACATTCTATCGTTGACATAGGTTATCTGCGTATTTGGGTCAAGAATTACCAGACCTTCATTCATCGTATCAACCAAGGTGCGGTAGCGCTCCTCGCTCTTACGAAAATGTTCTTCTGCCTGCTTGCGATCTGCGATTTCCTGCTGGAGTTGCTCGTTCATTTTAGCAAGTTCCCCGGTGCGTAGTTGCAATTGTCTGATCATCGGACCGGTGACCCAAACGAACAATCCACTACCAGCCAAGACAAAGAGTAAAGTAGCGGCTAAGGCTGCATACCCGGCTTTCACGAATGGAGCACGAATCTCAGACAAGTCAATCTTCGCGACGATGCCCGAGTTCAACACTGAGACTGGCTCGTACGCTGCAAGGACGCGTTCTCCCCGGTAATCTAGGCCAACCACAGTGCCAGATAGTCCTGACAGGGCCCGACGCATTGGCTCTGCCAGGTTAGACTCAAAGGAAATTGGCTTTGGCTTATCCAAATCAAAATGTCGATGACTTAAGAGAAAAACAATGCTGTCGTCCTGGCGATGGGCCAAGGTGAACTCTCCGGTTTGACCAAAACCTTTGTAATTTTTATGGGCGTCCATGATCTGGGTGAATGTGGCCTCTGATGAACTCCCTGGATAGCCCTTTTCGCTGTAGGCAACATCAAACCGAGCGACAGCTTCTATCAGACGAGCCTGACTCTGCGCGGTCTCTACGAGTCGTTGCCGTTCTTCCTCAAACGCTGTTCCATACAAAATAAACATGGCTGTTCCGGCAACAACCAGTGAGACCGTTGACATAATCAGGATCAAGTAAAAGAGTCTGTTTCCTTCACCCATGGCTTGCCTCCTGGGCTTTCTTCATGGGGACAGGTGCTGACCACCTTGTCCCTCCGAATCGTCTCCTCGACAATATCGCCTCTGGCCTCTAGCAAGCTGCTGCAAAAGTCGCTACCAGTTTCTTTCTGAGTCCTTCTACAGGCTCAGGCATGTCCTGAGCTCGTCTAAGAAATAAACTCCGCGAAGCATCTCAGTGCTGGTAAAATCAGCATATTCGAGACTCTTCGTCGTCTGCAGCTCCTCAGAATGACATATTCGGTGACTTTCTCAGCGGCCTGCTAGAGCCCGCGATTCAGCAATATTCCCATAATAAGCTGCAATTTTCTTTGCTGCCGCTTTCTTTGCTTTCACATATCTCATCTCTTAGAGTCTACATACATATACTACACCACTGGCTATTATTACCAAAATGACCAGGAGTGATCCAAGCGGGAAATGTCCAGGTCTGTCGAACAGATGCGGGGCACAACATGCCCAGTGCGCAGTATAGCCAGCTATGGTTGGATTTCAGAAGGGTGAGAATAGTGACTGCGCCGATCAGTTCTCAAGCAAGTCATTTTCAAGCAAATCAATGAGGGCGCTATATAATTCTTTCTTATTGAGATCGTTTAATTCTGCAATTATTCGCATGATATGCACGACGAGATTTAAAAGATGACCTCCACTGTGGGTTACTAAATCGTCACCATGCTTGTAGCTGACTCTGGTTGTACCCTCTGGAAGATTAGCGACACCAATCAGAAAAACATCAATTTCTTTGCTTTCTATTGATTTTTCTAATATTGCTAGGGCATCATCAACCGTTTCCATTGCACTCTCCTTACCCTCAATTTACCCATATGAAAGTACACCCTTTATTGGATTTGTGCGCCTTGGTAAGGCTACGCATCGACTGTGCTCGAGCACTATGGGGATCTGTATCGATAAAATACTATCTACTCCTCTGAAGAGGTATAGCCCCATCGGGCACAAATCCGACTATCATCAGGTGGCCTATCCTAAGGCCTAGTTCTCTTCTAGAAGCCCAAGCGCTTCTCCAATTACAGATTTGTCTTCTTTTCCTTTTTCTATCCAATCTACTGTAACCGAGTTACCCCACAGTCCATGTAAGGTGCAGTACGCCTGGGCATAAAAAGCATTGAAATCCGTGATCTGGTTAATTTGGAACCTAACATTGGGATTGGAATAGACCGGAGCCCAGGTAGCACGACCCAAGTTAATCAACTGACCGCTATACCTAAGCACACCGAAGAGTTCGATCCAGGCGATGTGGTGTTCCTCGGTGTTGGGATGTTTACGTTCGTGGCCCACAACCACGCGAACTATGTCTTTGCCTTCCTTGTGTCCCCTGTCGATGGTAATGTGAGGGACATGTTTTTCTTTCCCTTGATCTTCTTCTCCCTTGACGATTTCTGACCAATACATCTCAACTCCCTTCCTTTCTGCCATGAAGCAAGATTCAACCCTTTACGGCGCTCAAGAAGGACCTATGGTTCGAATCAAACGCTATAGCCTGGGATCAATATGACCAGGTCCGCCACATTCAGGCGTATAGCACGTGATGTTGAGGAAATCGCATTTTTCATGGCACTCAGGACAGACATCGGGCGGCGCTGCCGCTGTGATGGTGTAGCCACATTTGTGGCACTTCCAGTACGTCAAGCCGCAATCTGGACAAATATCCCCCACAAATTTACCCGACTTTGTGTAGCCACACAGGGCACATTGCATTTCTCTTTCTCTCTGTTCCATCTCATTTACCTCCATTCTTTCCCGTCCTCATTGGACGCACCTTGCTGCATCTTTCGGTGAGATATTTGTCAATACACCGCAAGATCTATACTCTCAGTTTGTAGCCCGGGGAGGGGACGCTGCTCTTCTACTGAACCTTTATCTTGATTTCTTTCTTCTTGGCTTTCTCTGTTTTGGGCAGTGTTATCTTCAGAATCCCCTTGTTAAAAGTTGCCTCGATCTTGGCAGTTTTCACATTGCTCGGCAGTCGGAATGAACGCTGGAATGAACCGTAACACCTCTCCATACAGTGATGATGCTCGTCTTTCTCTTCCTCCTCCTTTTTCTTCTCACCTTTTATAGTCAAAACATCCGCCGAGATGCTGACATCAAGGTCTTTTGCATCTAACCCCGGCGTCTCTGCCTGAATGATAACCTTGTCCTCAGTTTCCGAAATATCTACAGCGGGTATCCACTCTTCCCGAAAAGGTTCGTGAAAAGCCGCTTCTCCCCAGAATCGCTTCAAGAGATCTTCCATTTCCCTCCTCAGTGAAGTGAGTTCCCTCAATGGTCTCCAAGGTACCAACTCCATATGATTCACCTCCTTTTCGCTCTTCATGTTCCCTCCCCAAGATCCTTGTGTCGGCTTTCAATCGCAACAGGTGTGCCACCTGCACTCTAGCTAATTCTGAATACGGGATGTTCGCTCAATCCCTGATGAGATGCTGGTATCCGGCGGGGAGATAAAAATGGGGGACTACATTAAGGGTTGCACCTTGACTACTGTGACCGACTACAAAGTTGCAGTACAGCTACTCTTTTGAGCGCCCGTCTGTATCAGGCAAATCGTTTTTTCTGTTCCTCGATCTCGGCAGCGCCGGCAATCAGGCTTTTCAGAGAAAAGTTATGTGTCATCCTCGGTCCACCTGGACACGTCTAGAGTGGCACAGCTGTTGCGAACTCTAACGGAAAAAGAGTAAGCATGTCTGAAACGATAAAGCCTGCCGTGAGAGGTCAGCCCTTTTTCCTAGACCATAAGGCTGTCCAACATGCATTTGGCATCATTGATGAGCCCCATTGCCTCCAGATTGAGTTCTTCCAAGTTGACATCTGTCTGGGTCTACAAGCGACAACAATTCACCTTGGACCAGGCCCTTTCTAGGTTCTCGGAGATGTCGAGCCCTCGGATCGCACCACTGCCAATCTCTTTGAGGACATACTGCACTATCCTTGAGGCCCTATAGAGGTGCTCAATTGCCTCATGGAGTTGGTCTGCGGCGAGTTCTAGTATTGTCTCATTTTTTTTATCTCTTACCTGCCCGGCAGCTTTCTCATGTAAAAACTTTTCCCACGGTAGACAAGCTCTAATATTTTCCCCTGTCTTACTAACCGATCCACAATGGACCAATCGACCTTAGCTTCCA
>JASFGC010000088.1:0-11383 GCA_050123975.1 Syntrophobacterales bacterium
GAGGGCACGAGCTTATGAACCGCCTCAATCTTTCCCCGGGGCCCACTGTGGGAAAACTGCTGCACACTTTGGCAGAATTACAGTGGGAGGGCCGGATAAACAGCCGTGAAGAAGCGCTCCAGCACGCCGCTCAGTTATTAAAACAGTGGAAAAGATGAGGGCAGAGTTCACTAGACACCAAGAACTAGGCACTCGGCACAGGGGAACAACGCCCGGCACAGGCAGGTCGGGGAAAACCGCTCCCACAAAATCCCAAATCCCAAGCACCAAATTACAATTAAATCTCAAATTCCAATATTCAATGACCAAAACAGATTTGAGGTTTCGAATTTCGGTCATTGTGATTTGTTTGTTATTTGTGATTTGTTATTTGGAATTTCATCAACTTCCGCTTCTTCGTCTCGGTCCGCGTCCGCCTACTGTCTTCTGGCTACTGACTACTGGCTACTATATTCTGGGCTTTGCTCATTTTCCTTGACGCCCACTATCTTTTTGACTAGACTTACCAAAGTTACTTTAACTATTTAATAATATGAAGAAATTAGTAAATTCCGTATTCGATCACCTTCGACAGAGCGAACTCAAGCTCGCCAAATCAATTCTACGTTGGAAGTTGCAGAAAGAAGATCGGCCTCTGCCAGAGAATGGAGAATTGGATATCGCTGCCTCACAACTCCTGGATGAGGCCCGAGAAATCGCCAGGAAAAGAGGGAAGAAGCTTTTAGACGTTCTCAAGGAGGAGGCAAAGGAATTCTTCAGTTCAAAACCACCCTCATCCAGAGATAACAAAGAGGAGTAAGAATGCTGTCCGCAGAGGATTTCTTCGATTTAAGTGACTGGACCCATCCAGAGCTCTTCACAGAAAAAGAGCCCGTTTGGCAGGCTTTTTCTCACCTCAAATCCTATCTCTCTGATGTATTGCGTCCCAATTTGACCGAACTCAGCCATTCAGGACCGGTGTTACAGAAAACAGTTGTCCTGCACCAGGGGAACGTTCTCACCTCAGGGTTTGAATTACACCCAGGTGATGTCACCAAAGGAAACTACCAAGTGATCCAGGATGGAGTGCTACTTGAAGGCGCCACTGTTCTCTATGCAGGCGCATACCTGATGGACGGGGATATTTTCATAGGACCTGGAACTGTGGTGGAACCCGGTGCCCTGATCAAAGGTCCTACCAGCATTGGTGGTTACTGTGAGATCCGTCAAGGTGCTTATTTGCGTGGCAATTGTCTGGTTGGAGATCGCTGCGTTGTCGGTCACACCACTGAGATGAAGCATTCGGTCATGCTACACGGTGCCAAGGCCGGCCATTTTGCCTATATAGGCGACAGTATTTTAGGAAACCGTACCAACCTGGGCGCAGGAACGAAATTGGCCAATCTCAAAATAGTACCCACTCAGGTAAGTGTAAAGGTAGATGAGAAAATACACGACACCGGCCTGCGAAAATTCGGAGCCATTATTGGTGACGGTACCGAGACCGGCTGCAATTCGGTCACCAACCCTGGTACCCTGCTAGGCCGGCGTTGCCTAGTATATCCGGGCATATCCGTCAAAGGTGGATACTATCGAGACCGCTCGGTTATCCGCTAGATTCCTTTATCAAGGTAGAGGATCAAGACGCTTTGTTCTTGACCGATGTGAACCTACTCACTCCTCGATTGGAGCGCTCCGCAGCCCCGCTCAGTGAGTGGGAAGGAGAATGCCAAAAGCCTTCAATGAGCCTTACTTTCAAGATTTCTGTTTTTTTAGTAATCATTTTAGTTAATTATCACAAATTTATCGTTGACAAAGCGAAAAGGTTCAGCTAGTTTGTAGAAAGCCTGCAACAGAGCTAGCAGTTGAAAGGGGTCGTCATCGTGCCCGCCTTACATATAGGGGGAGGACAGGGTGAACATTTCTGCAGGGAGGGGAGAGGATGAATAAGAGCCAGCTGATTGAACGCATCGCAAAAGAGGAGGGCATCACGATAAAAAATGCTGCCAATGTGGTGAATGTGGTTTTCGACTCCATGGCCGACTCGCTCGCCAAAGGTGACCGTGTCGAAATCAGGGGTTTCGGCAGCTTTAAAGTTAAGAGCTACAACAGCTATCAGGGACGTAATCCCAAAACAGGCGAGATAATTCAGGTCAGAGAAAAAAAACTCCCTTATTTCAAGGTTGGAAAAGAGATGAAGGAGCGCGTAGACAGCGAATAGTATTGGCAATTCTTGTTCGCGAACTTTCTTTGACCTTTGTCTCAATAGCGTCCAAAAAGAACCCGCACGCTCCCTTTGTTCATCAACTGCACGAAAGCTGGCTTATAGGTCCCCAGCTATCCACCAATTATCCTCATAACCCGGACATTTCATGAGTTGCTGTCGCGAGACCGCGAAGATGGGCGTGCCACCTGGCAATCGCAGGGTGTGGGTTCCGAGGCGTACCTGAACGGTACGTCGCAGGAGCCGACATCCGAGGACGCCAGGAAGGACGGCCATATCCGCGGTCGCAGCAAGTGATTCATGAAATATCCGGGTTAACCCTCCTTTGGCCTCGGTGCACACGCTAAAGGAGACCACGCCACAATATCTGCCCCCCCACGTCCATACAATCCAAAAACGTAGATATTCTGCATGCATGAGCGTGACAATATGGTTAGCCGATCCGATGAAAGAGATGAAATCTTCCGGAAGGTTGAAGCCGCCTACCAAAACTTCTATCAACTACTCAAATCAGATGGTTCCCTCCCGTACCGGAGCACAGAATTGGGAATGTGGGCAACATCTGACATCAATGCGGTATATCGAGCTTTTCGTCATTTCCAGCTAAATCGATATAACCACCTGGCGGATTTGGGTAGCGGAGACGGCAGAGTGGTGCTCATTGCTTCATTATTCACTCAGGCCACGGGCTTCGAAATTGATGAATGGCTTTATCAGCAGTCCCTTGAAATGCTTAAATCCCTTAAATTGACCAATGCCAGATTTCTACGACAAGATTTTCACCAGGCGGACCTCAGCGCCTATGACCTATTGTACTTGTACCCGGACAAACCCTTTTACGATTTGGATGAGTGGTTAAATATCACCTGGAGCGGGCATTTACTTGCACATGGTCCCCATTTTGCCCCGCGTCACTTCAAAAAAGTGGCGGAATCTCCAGCCTCAGTCGGCAGATTCGCACTCTATGAATCTCTATAACCACGCCGAGCAATGCCTGTTACAAAATTCCCCCTGAATTCCCTCCTTTACTGGCAAAAGGATCAACATCTTTACAACTTTACAACAACCTGTTCACCCCTGAGCCGGAAGAGGGAAGAAGACAGTGATAAACCGCCTTTATCCATTTACCAAGGAGGAAGTGACCGGTTGCAATTCCGGTGGCAACTATGGCATCCTACTATGCCATCGTATGGCAAAACGAGGTAAGATTTTAGCCTCTGGCGGAATTTGTCCAAGCAAGGGATACCTTTAGCGAGGGAAAGCTACCCGACAGAGGAGCAGGGGATAAGAAGCTAAATGCAGTTACAAAACTACGTCAGAAATGAGTACGGCAAGTGTGACCTCCCGTCCAATACGGTTAAGAGAATAAAGGATGGACTGCGCAGGTTGGATCTCGAGGCCGAATACTCCCCATTTCGCGTCTCGGACAATATTCACTGGGGGCGGATATGGATTGATTCAATAAGGATAGTCTGTGAGGGAAAAGGCATCAACCCCGAGCTTGCAGAGGCGAGTGCCTACGCAGAACTGACTGAACGCCTCAGTGCCGGGTTGTTCTATCCGGTTTTTGAAGAACAGGTGCGGTTTAACTTCCCCGCCCTTTTCAACGAGGAAACCAAAAGGTTTCTCAATTATGAATGGATGGGTGGATATGTACATGCCCATCAACACGAACTGGAAAACCCTTTGCGAATAGAAGACCTGCTAGCAAACGAAAGTAATCTGACAGAAAAAGATCTTCAGGACATAAAAGACAGCAGAATGGCCAAACACTGGGTTGACGGTTTTTCCATAGTTCGTGGACAGAGAGTAAAGGTTCCCATCAACTTTGCTGCATACATTCATGGGTCTAATGGGCTGGCAGCAGGAAACACCATGGAAGAGGCAATAATTCAGGCCTCGTGTGAAATATTTGAACGCTACGTGCAAATACGGATCATCAAACCAGAAAGAATTGTCCCCACAATAGATATAGGCTCGGTGGATAACACACTCATAAAGAATATGATTGAATTCTATCAGCGGAGAGACGTCGATGTAATGATCAAAGACCTTTCACTTGACGGATTGTTACCTACCGTGGGCGTTTTATACACCAACAACAACCTGCGCCCTGACCGCCTGGAATATAGAGTTTTAATACCCGGGGCAGCCTTCAACCTGGACGAAGGGCTGACGCGTTGCTTTACAGAAGGCATGCAGGGCCGGAAGAATCTTCTGACCTCTCGCCCGCAGTTGGATAGACCGGTGGTCCACAAATCTCGCATTGACGATTTTTATATGTTGATGAGATGCGGTATTTCTCCAAAAGAGATCTCATTTCTCCAGCAAGGAGAGGCGAAAAAGTACAAGGGCGTCAAGATCAAGGATTTGCTCAGCGAAATTGAGGAAATCAAAAAGATATGCAGACTTTTGCATACCGATTGCGTAGTATTAGACCACACCCATCCCGTATTGGGTTTTCCAGTAGTAAGAGTGATCATACCACGGGTTTCTGATTTCCTACCGTTCTTGAGACAAGATGCTCTGGTGTCTAAAGAAACGAGCCCTGCTGCTGCGTGGCGTGGAGAAGAATTTAGGAACATAATGCAAAGTTTCTTTGCTAAGCGTCATCGTCTCTCTACCCAGCGTCGTCAACTGAGGAATATTTGAAATGCTTTTTGTTTTACTGGGCCCCGTCCTGTTGAGGGTCTTACAAGCAAATCCCTGACGACTCTCACATGAATAACTCTATAGAAGAAATTGAAGCTCCCCGCAGCCCGCCTCCGGCGGATTCGAAATGTAAGGAAGTGATTCCATTTTAGTGTAGTTCGCTCGCTAACCCCGTTCGCCTTCGGCGGACTACGGGGAATGCGCTCGCTGTAGGATTTTCAAAAACCTTGACCGAATGCTTCATGCCTGCCGAGTGAGCGATTTGGTCAATGCGTCCCTGGCAAAAATTGAGATGGCGGCCGGGGATTTTTCTGTTGACGCAAGATAGAAATTCTAATATAGAACAATCCACTTGGATAAACCCTTTGCTCAAGGACGTGGTTTATTCCTCCAAAATTGGAAGAATTCCCACTGGCTCCCTCAAGCAAGCATATTGTATTCCCGCAATGGTAATATCCAATATCGTATTTTGATGAATCGTTACAACATCCGTTGCTTGCATTGATGCAGGATTCTTTTGCAGATGACGGCCGACACTGCGACAGTAAAAACCTTCATTTTTCTTTTAGTGGGAAAGCATCTGTGATTGTTGCTCCTTCCCGGTAAGAACCCTTCTCATAGGCAGCTCGACAGCGCTCTTGGGAATGCTAAAATACCGGATGAAATAGACCTTGACAAAATTTTCACATATTGTTATAAGTCCGAAAATGATCCGCGTCCGGTATACATACCGGCAAGATCTCAGGCAAAAATAAGCCAAATCCTCACCAGCGCCCATCCTGGACAAAAGGATAGGGGGCGTGGACGGTCGGGAAGTATGCCTTCCGGCCACTCGCATGAAGGGGATGTGGGTCAGCATCTTCCCCCTCATTACCTCAAGTTCATAGTGAAGCCAACTCACGAGGAGTTCTTTGAAGAGTCACTAAGCGAGGAGCAAAGAGCTTCCAGACCATTCGTGTGGAGGCAACACCTGATAATAGGGTTAGGGGTAGAAGACCATAAGTTTTAGAGCTTTAAGAAAGCTACGATTCTTCGAGAGAGGAGGTGAACGCGAGAGTTCGACACTTTTTACTTTACTCCTTAAAATGTATTATGCCGTTTAGCAAAAGGAGGCACGGATAATGGCTGACGAGATTAAGTTTGAACCGGAAGAGGAACAAAGACCAATAATATACGAGGAAATGCGAATTTTCTCCGACGAGGAGTTGAACAACTACACTGAGGAAGAGCTCAAGAATTACAAGGTCCAGTACGACATTCCCATGTGCGAAGACCTGGAGAAGGGTCCATGGCCCAGCTACGTTGCCGATGCCAAACGTGAAGCCCTGCACCGGCACAAACTGGGGCAGGATAAGCTGCTGATAAATGTGGATGTTGTGGATGACCTCCTCGGGCAGGCCGAACTGTCGTTCATTAACGGCGAGACCCACTGGAAACACGGTGGTATCGTTGGTGTTTTCGGCTATGGTGGCGGCGTAATCGGCCGGTATTCGGACGTACCGGAAAAGTTTCCTGGTATTGCCCATTTCCATACCATGCGGGTGAACCAGCCTAACAGCAAGTTTTACAAAACCGACTATCTGCGAACCATCTGCGACCTCTGGGAATACCGCGGCAGTGGCTTGATGAACTTCCACGGCTCTACGGGTGACATCATCCTGCTGGGCACCTTCACCGAGCAATTGGAGCCCATCTTTTTCGAGTTGACCCAAAAGCTGGATCAGGATCTCGGTGGCTCAGGGTCCAACCTGCGAACACCCGCCTGCTGTATAGGCAAGGCCCGCTGTCAGTGGTCCATGTATGACACCCAGGATATGTGCTACGACCTGACCATGTACTATCAGGACGAATTGCACCGCCCGGCCTTTCCTTATAAGTTCAAATTCAAGTTTGACGGCTGCCCCAATTGCTGTGTGGCCTCCATCGCCCGGGCAGACATATCTTTTATCGGTCTGTGGAAAGACGATATTCGCATCGATCAGGAAGCGGTTCAGGCCTATATCAATGGTGAGATCGAGCCCAACGGTGGTGCCCACAAAGGCAAAGACTGGGGTAAATTTGACATGCAAAAGGAAGTCATCGATCTCTGCCCCACCGACTGCATGTGGATGGAAAACGGCAAGCTCATGATCGAAGACAAGGAATGTACCCGCTGCATGCACTGTATCAACGTCATGCCCAGAGCCTTGAGACCAGGTACGGATACAGGTCTCGCCATGCTTTTTGGCGCCAAGGCTCCCATTTTGGAAGGCGCTCAGATGTCGCAGTTGATCATCCCCTTCATGCAGGTCGAGAAGCCCTATGACAACGTCAAAGAGGTCATTGACAAGGCCTGGGATTGGTGGATGGAAGAGGGCAAGAACCGAGAGCGTTTGGGCGAGTTGATTCAGCGGATGGGCGTGCCCAAATTCCTGGAAGTTTTGGAGGTTCCGCCCATGCCACAGATGGTGAGAGAGCCAAGGTCCAATCCCTACATCTTCTGGAAAGAGGAAGATGTACCCGGCGGCTGGGACCGAACCATCGAAGAATACCGAGAGAGACACAAGAGATAGCAGGAGGTAATAACATGGCGTTATCCAAGGAAAAATTGGGAACATTTAACCCGGAAAAACCAATGGAAGGCAGGGTCACTGATATTGGACCCAGGCATTTCTGGGAGATGTTTCCTCCAATTATCCAGAGAAACTACGGTAAGTGGGACTACCATGAGATCGTCAAGCCCGGGGTTCTGGTCCATGTATCGGAAACCGGTGAGCAGGTATTTACGGTAAGGGTAGGTGGCGTCCGTTTCATGAGTGTTGAACATGTCAGGGAGATGTGCGACATTGCCGACAAACACTGTGACGGCTATGTGCGCTTCACCACCCGGAACAACATCGAATTTCACGTGGAGAGCCTCGAGAAAGCCGATGCCTTGATAGCGGACCTGGAAAGCCGCAAGCATGTTAGCGGCAGTTACAAGTTCCCCGTGGGCGGAACCGGAGCCGGTATAACCAATATCGTCCACACCCAGGGATACCTCCACTGTCATACCCCGGCCACTGATGCCTCATCCATGGTCAAGGCAGTGATGGACGAAGTTTTTGATGATTTTAAAGACATGAGGTTTCCCGCTCAAGTGAGAATTTCCATGGCCTGCTGTCTCAACATGTGCGGGGCTGTGCACTGCTCCGACATCGCCTATGTGGGCTACCACCGGAAGCCGCCCCTCATCGACCACGAGGTCCTGGATGATCTGTGCGAAATTCCTCTGGTCATCGCTGCCTGCCCGACAGCCGCATTTTCTCCGACCAAGACCGAGAGTGGCAAGAAGTCGCTCAAGCTCAAAGTCGACCGCTGCATGTTCTGCGGCAACTGCTACACCATGTGTTTGGCCGTGCCCCTCTCTGACAAAGAGGGAGACGGGGTGTGCATCCTGGCTGGCGGCAAGGTATCCAACCGCATCTCCCCACCCAAGTTCTCCAAGGTGGTGGTTGCCTGCGTACCCAACACCTTTCCCAGGTATCCCGAGGTGGTAGATGCAACCATGAAGATTCTCAACGCTTATTCCAATGGGGCCAACAAGTATGAGCGGGTCGGAGACTGGGCCGAGCGTATCGGCTGGGAAAGGTTCTTCGAGCTCTGCGACATTCCCTTTACCGAGCACCTCATTGACGACTACCGGTTGGCATATGACACCTACAGGACCTCCACCCAGTTCAAGTTCACCGATGCAGCCTGGGAGGTCTCAAAAGCAGCAGGTGGTATTGACTAGAGAATCGCATCCGGTTACTATTCGTTCGAATCTACTCTAAAAGATATGGAGGTCGCTATCTACTTTGATAGCGACCTCTTTTCATCATAATGTCTGTAAGGTTCAGATGACCGTTATTTCAAATCTATGAATCGAGGTTTTTGCGCCAGAGATGACTTCATGGAATTCATCAAAACGCTGACTAGCCATTGCTGAACGCTTACAGTTGGTATGTGCGAGGCATATTGTGAAAGAGAATGATGTGAAAGAACCACCAGGATCCGAAGAATGGATTGCTGAGAAGAGACAGAGGCTCAAAGAGCACTCGGAATGCGCTACCACCAATTACAACTTGGGCGTCTCCTTGATGCAGCAAGGAAAGTTGGACGAGGCGATCGAGGCCTTCAATGTGGCCATTGCCGACAGTCCCCGGATGTTTGAAGGGTATGTCAACCTGGGTTACATCTATTTCAAAAAGGGAGATATTGACAAGGTAATCGAGGCCAATCGCAGGGCAGTGGAGCTAGAGCCACGCTATGCCCGCGGCTTCGCAAACCTTGGGTTTGCCTACCTCCACTTGTGCAGAACGGATGAGGCAATAGATGCTCTAGAGGAGGCCATCAAGCAGAATCCGGATATCGTCCAGGCCTGGAGCAACCTGATAAACGCCTTCCTGCAGAAGGGAGACATCAAGAGGGCCATTGAGACTGGACGAAAACTGGTGGACAAGGCGCCCGACTTTGGTCTTGGCCACAATAATCTCGCAGTTGCCTACTACAATGATGAGAACTATGAGAAGGCCATCCAGCACCTGGACATTGCCACCTCTCTCGGATTTCAAGCCCATCCAGATTTCTTGGCAGTACTGGAACCTCACCGGAAAGCATGAAGACAAATCACCTTTACAAATGCTATGACTACCTTGTAGACGCAGCAGACCGTGCTTTTCTGAAGATCGATGAAGAATACGGGGAGTGTGTCAAGTGCGAGCTTCATTGCACCGATTGCTGCCATGCGGTATTCGGTCTATTTCTCATCGAAGCCGTACACCTTCAGCAACATTTCCGCGAGCTAGCCGATGAAGAGAAAAAGAAGGCTCTGCTGAGGGCAGAGCTGTTTGATGAGCAGCTGCAAACATTACAAGGAAAAATAGCGAAGGCTAATCATAGTCCCGAAGCGGCAGATTCTTTATGGGGCAGGGAAAGAATACGGTGCCCACTGCTGAACGACGAGTCGGAATGCATTCTGTACCCCTACCGACCAATCACCTGCCGTGTTTATGGTATTCCCACAACAATACAGGGCAGGGCTCACGTCTGTGGTCAGTCGGGGTTTGAAACTGGCAGGCCTTATCCTACTTTTAAGCTCGATGAGATAAACAGAGAACTCTATCTACTCTCCGGAAAACTCCTGGAGGCGGCGGGAAGAAGCGATCTTGACTCTGCATCGCTTTTGCTCTCGGTGTCGGAGATCATTCGATCACCCATTGACATTCACAAGTTTCCCAGAGCCTCCGATGCCAGCTCCCCCACAGTCTTTCTCTCCAATTCCCCCTGATCATATACAGCTATCTCGTTATCGTCTGCTCTGAGTTTTTCTAGAACCTCTCGTCCCTCCGAGACCCCAAGCGTGCCAACCAGAAAGGCTGCATTTCCCCGAACTCGAGGATCACGGTCGGCCAGAAGAGTGATAAACCGAGAACCGATCTTACGAATGAGATCCGGCCTCGATCTGCTAATCCTACCAAGGGCCTCAAGGGCCTGCACTCTCCTTGCCTCTTCGGCGAGGTATTTGTACAGCTGAGGGATATAACCGGCAAGCAATTCAGGTTTGTGGCGAATGATCTCACCTACGGCTTCAAAGGCACCCCAGGTGAAGGCAGCCGTATCATCAATGGCGGTAAACAGCCGTTGCAGAAGTTTGGAGATCGTTCCCGGATCCCGCTCGGCGATCACGCCAGATACTTGACCCAGAATATCAGCCGCCCTTTGGCGGGCCAAATCATCACCGGAATAAAGGAGGCGTTGCAGGTTTCTGATTATCTTCCTATCATCGCCTGCAACGCTCAGGATTTCATCAACTCGATACTGGTTTACGAACTCTTCAACCTCTTTTTTTGATAAACCTCTCTGCTGATCTGGCTTGCTCGGTACTTTGGGGGAGGTGGAAGAGGGTTCCTTTATTCTTCTTCTAACTCCCTCTTCTGTAACCTCTCGAACATCATCGTGCAGTCTTATGAAGTAGAGAGCCCCTGATATCCGCCTGCCCTCAAAAAACTGGGTGTGAATAATCCGATTGGTTACATAATCGTAATGCTCAACTATATCCTCTAGGTAATCGTCTTCGGGCAGGAGACCCATGGCCAGATCCCAGTCCATGTCACAGGCGAATGCCAGGGCTTCCAACATGGCAGCGCCCAGTTTGTGCCCGGTCTCATCGCAGGCATAAACGGCACCACAGGAACAAGAGCCAACCGGCATCTCTCCCGGCATTCTGGTGCTCAATTCCTGCGGCCTTTCGAGGTGCAGTCCGCAGAAGGGGCAAATAGGTCTTTTGATGATTTCCCTTCCCAGAAATTTGCTTTCTTTCATGTCTACTTTCCCAGATGGTTAGCCGTAAAAGGTAATACCGCGTCCTTCTTCCTCGTATTCGAACTCTAGAATTCTAAAATCCGAACCCACTTCTTTGAAGACGATACTCCAATTCTTGTACTCTTCTCCGGCAAACTCACAACATAATACTCCCGTCCGTGCGTTCATAAATTGCAACTTCGGTATGATTTCTTCAACAAAGAT
>JASFGC010000089.1:0-11280 GCA_050123975.1 Syntrophobacterales bacterium
TATGAAAATAACGTGGGATCCAGCGAAGGCAAAATCTAACTTTCACAAGCACAAGATCCGATTTGCTGATGCAGAGGCTGTGCTGTTCGATCCCATGGCGCTGACAATCGAAGACGAGACCGCAGAAAGCGAGGAGCGGTTTGTGTCTGTTGGTGCGGACGCTTTAAATCGTGTCGTGGTTGTTGTGTACACCTATCGCGGAAAAGATATTCGATTGATCTCCGCCCGACGAGCCACGCGAAGAGAGAGAAAAGCCTATGAAGAAGGAATATGATTTCAAGAAAGCAAAAAGAGGCGCGGTTGTTTCTCGGAAAGGAAAAACCAGAATCACCATCTTCATCGACAATGATGTTCTCGAGGAGTTTCGTACACGCGCCGACAAGGCGGGATACGGCTATCAAACAATGATCAACGAGGCTCTCAGACATCACCTTGCCAAGGAGAAAAAGCCTGTTGATGAGGCTGTTTTGCGAAAGGTAATCCGTGAGGAACTGCAGCGTGCAGCACATGAATGATGCCTTTCAATTCTGGGAAAGACGATCAGCATCCCGCTTTTGGGTATCTTTGCTGCCCAACGGCCGAGCTCAGCTGCCCTGCCTGTCCCGCGCCAAGTCGCGGGGAGCGAGCGAAGCGAGTCGAATGGGTTGGACTGCAGCGAGTGGTTCGGTTCTCCTCAGAGAGACCACGGATACACAGTGTTCGTGGTCCCACAAGAAGGACATTTCTCCCCACCGTGATCATGCAGACCTGCGGGTCCGCGGCAATCCATCCATGCGATGAACACTTGTATTGAAACGAAGACTGAAATTCCAAGCACAAGCCACTTCCAATAGCCTGGGCGAAACAAGAAAAGAAACCCAGCGGTGCCGTATAGCAGCGCGGCGAGGATAAAGAACACCCCTGGAGCGCTTGAACCGCCAGGCGCGGGCTGACTAATGGCAGCGGAGTATCTCTCACCACAGCTTTTACATTTCATCGTGCAACCCTAACTGCAGAGCTCAGCGGCCCATCAACCCGTTCGGCAGGACCTGTCGACGAGCTCAGGTCGAGTCGCTTAGGATCCGACTGCAGGGGTTGGTTAGGCCTTTTATCGGACGAGTACAAAGATGATGAAGCCAGTTAAAATAAAGAAAAAATATAGTATGACTCCTATTCTCCCGAGTGGGTGAAGGATCATTGTCTGAAGATAATGTCGCTCACACCATGATCCAGTGTAAGGAGCAGCTCCAGGAAAATGCCTTACATGTCCTGGTCTACCGCATTTCTCACAAAGTCCACAGTACCCCGTTGGGATGTTTTGTTTTTTAAGAAACGCAGGGTCTTCGTTCCAAAGACTGCAGTAACATCCTAGTTTTTCAGATCGTGTTTTTTTATCCGTTCTTTGGTCCATATTATTTTTGCCTGCGACAGAGCTCAACGGTCGCGCCGTAGCTCCGAGAGGAGAGTGGGAGTGCCTGTCTCGCCATAGTCACGCCTTGGCGTGACGACGGCGGATCCGCCTGCAGCGAGTGGTTAGAGCACATTACAGAAAAAATGAAGTAATTTGAATACAATCAAAATCAACACTCACTTTATTTTCTTAAATACTCTTACTCCATATTGCGTTGTGATATGGAGCTCACCATTCCTAATCTCTCCCGTATAAGTAATAAAGCTTCGCGTTAACCTGATGCCAGGCTGATAGTCAGTTATCCACCTTTTATTTTTCTTGCGATCTACCTCTTGAGATGATCTTATCGAGAGTTCAATGGGCTTGATAAAGAGATCATCGGCCTGTAATTCAATTTGGAAAGAGATTTTTTGCCCTTGAATAGATAACTGCCTCATAGGTGCGACGAAGAACCCAGGAAGATACCCCTCGCGGGCGTCGTCAAAATCATCACTTGTTCCATAATACCTACCCGCTACGGAATTATTATCTGACTTTAAAACGATATAATGATTCTCAGTGAGATTTTTAGTATTATATTCATATACATACTCATACACTCCTATTAGACTATCCACGACAGATTTTCGTGGACCAGTATGATCTGCAGGATTGGCAAAGACGGCATTACTCACGGTCAACAGTAGCACCGTAGATACCAGTACACGCATTGATGATGTCTTTATCACTCTAAATCGCTCTTGTGCTCTAACGGCCGAACTCAATGGCCGCGTCGAATGGCCTGTCCTGAGCGAGTCGAAGGAGTCCGCTTGCAGTGAGTGGTTGGACATTGATTACAGTATGGCCTTGGATTTCAGAATCACGTGAACAAACAATATCCCAAACAATATGAGACCTGTATAAAAAAAGGTTTTTGATAATGCTCTCGATTTCGAACGATACTCTGAGAAGTCCTTTGCTCCAAGGAGAATCAGTGAGTGTAGAAACGAACTCTGCACTGCCCGGTTGTAATCAGATTCATCGGGGACCTGAAATACCCCAGAAATAAGTATTACGCCAAGAAAAGCCATCCATATCTCGTAACTCCACTTACTCAGGAATTCCACGTAATAGAACGCCAACGGGATATGTAGTAGGAAAAATCCTCCCACCAAAATGATGAGGAAACGGCTGAATTGTCGATCATTCACTGATTTTCTCTCAATCCCCCAAGGGCCATCCCAAGGATATGGAAAAAAATAACCGTATCGAGCAATTATTTTTTCTAACCTAGTTGAACACCGCACTTGGAACAGAATTTTGGATTCATGGCTTTACCCAAATACTTATTGCATGATGGACATCTCCAATTGAGCAAGGAAAATACCAAAACAGAAATGATCACCGCGAAGGCAGCCACCAGAATAGTGTTTGGTGCAAGTCCGAAGATGCCGGTTGGGTTGTTCTCAATTGACAGGAGGCCAATAAAGGCAAGGATAATTGGGCCTACCGCCATAATCTGGCGTGTCCGTTTCTTTTTGAATTCAGCTATGATTTCCGCATTCGATCTGTTCAATTCCATCAATCTCTCCTTTGTTCTAACCCGAAATCAGCGCAACTTATTGACTTAATACTTTATCCTTAGTCAGATGCAAAATTCGTCCCAGAATTGGCATGGAGCATAGGGCATGGGGCATGGAGCATGGGGAATAGGGAAAAGGGGGGAAAGGTGAGAAAAGGATTAGAGGTCAGAGATCAGGCGTCAGAGGTACGCAAGTCATTGGGTCATTGAGTCATTAGGTCATTATGTCGCCACGATGATTGACTAAGCCTGGCGGCGAAGTTCAATGACTTAATGACAGCGAAGCGTAGTGACCTAGTGACCATTTACTGCTCACTAGTTACTATTCACTGTTCAGGAGATCGAATGGCAACACGCGGCCCGCAGCGAGCTCCAGCTCTTGCTGCAGTCGCTCCCAGGCGGTCTCCATGATGGTTTTGAGGTTGACCACGTCAGCTTCATTGTATTTGAGCAGTGTAGGAAGGGCGTCGGGGCTGCCACGGAGATGTTCGTGCCAGAGAACCACCGCCTCGTAGCCGCTCATTTCCCGGATCTCCGAGTCGCGAAAGATTCCAAAAAGAGGCTCGATTCGTTTGAGGCCACCGCGGTAGCCCAACCGCCGTGCCACATGAAGCAGATCGATGTGGGCCTGACGGAACCGAAGGTTGGGGAAAAAACCGGCGATAAAGGGGAGGTCAAATCTACAGCCGTTAAAGGTAATCAGCAAATCATAGCCCTCTACGGCCTCCTCGAAGTCTTCTAGGTTTTCCCCGTTGATGAAGTGGCACATTTGGTGGCCGTCATAAAGACCGATGACGGTGATTTCATGGTCGTAACTGCTCATACCAGTGGTCTCGATATCCAGGAAGCCGCAGCGGCTTCGGAAGTCCCGATAGAGCCGCCAGCGCTCCGCAGAGGGGAGGCGGTTGTAGAAATAAGAGGCTTGGCCGCGGTTCTCAATGGACTCGTGCAACTGCCTGGCTATGCGTCGCCGTCGTTCGGTATTTTTCGGCCAATCTTTGAGATGAAGCTTCAGATCGTCCCAGGTGAGAATTCCCCGGCGCCACAGGTCAACTTCTGTCTTCGGGCCGATGTGAGGGAGGTGTAAGAAAGTATGTTCAAGCATTGGTTATGTTGTTCTCTCCTTGACCAAAATGAAGCGAATCAGATGTGACGCGGGGACGCGGCGAAAGGGTGACACGGTGAGAAGACGAAAAAAATTGGGCATTTCGCATTTCGCATTTCACATCTCAAATTTATCATTCTAGTGGAATTAATCTATGCTACTCATTTTTTAATGGGCAATGGTAAATATGCAATGAGAGATGAGAACTGTGACTGCTACCAGCTGAGCCAGACTTCTCCGCGTCTCCGTATCCCCGTGTCGCCGTTTCGTTCCACCTGCGTTCTAACAAACCCCACATATCTTGCACTCGGCCGGCTCACACGGTTCGGTTGTGGCGCCGGCCAGGGCCTGCTGGTATTCATGCCAGAGATAATCTTTCTTGACGCCGTGATCTATGAAATCCCAGGGGAAAAGCTCTTCTCGGTTCCGTTGGCGAGAAACATAGAATTCTGGGTTAACATTGACCATCTTGAAGGACTTGCTCCAGCTGCCGTTTTCTTGTGCCACTGTTACCAACAAGGGTGCCAACCGTCGATCGCCGCGGGCCAGCAGCGCCTGGATGTAGGCCCAGCGGGGGACATCGGCGTGCACCCGTACGTTGGCCACCGCACCCAGGCCTCGTTTGAGTTTTTTTATTCGTCGCTTGAGTATGGCAAGGTCGGAGAACGGAACCCATTGAAAGGGGGTGAACGGTTTGGGTACAAAAGAACTGATGCTCAGGGTTATAGTGCCCAACCTCTTCTGCCCTCGACCGATAACCAGTTGCTCATGTTTGACTTGTTTGACCAGCTGTATTATTGCCTCTATATCCTCTTCTGTTTCGGTGGGTAAACCGATCATAAAATAGAGTCTCAGATTGGGAATACCTGAGCCGACCACAGCCGTGACAGCATTGAGGATTTGCTCTTCGGTCAAGTTCTTGTTAATTACCTGCCGCAAACGCTCGCTTCCCGCCTCAGGGGCGATGGCCACTGTTCGAAGACCACTTTGTCGAAGTGCCTCCAGCATGGCAGGGGTGACAGAGTCGGCTCGGAGTGACGATACTGATAAGCGTTTCCCTGCTTGCCTCAGCTGCAAGCAGATGGCGTCGATATCGGGGTGATCCGACACAGCCGAACTCAGCAGGCCGACTTTTCTTCCGGAGGGGGCACTATCCAGGGCCTCTTGTACCACCTTCTCACCCTGTTGATGACGAACTGGCCGATAGACAAAACCAGCAGCACAGAAGCGGCACCCCCGGCCACAACCTCGGCCGATCTCCACCAAGACAGTGTTGGAAAATTCGGTATGAGGGGTGACGATTGTTGAGACCGTTGGTTTTTCTCTCTCTATGGCAGCGGCCCTGAGCGGAATCTTGGCGGGGATGTCGGCCAAGGGTTCAAAAGAAACGAGTTGACCCTCGCTGTCATTCTCCGTCCTAAACAAGGAAGGCACATAAGCCCCTGATACCTGCGTGGCAATATAAACCAAGTGCTCTTCTCTAGAAGCATTCTCATCGTGCGCTTCTTGCCAAGCAGTAACGAAATCCTCCAGGAGGTTTTCCGCCTCACCCAGTAGGAAGATATCAATGAATGGAGCGATAGGCTCGGGATTCAGGAAGGTGGCGACACCGCCCGCCACCACCAGGGGCTCGTGCTGGTGGCGGCGGGAGCTGTAGGGGGTCAATTTGCCAAGTTGCAGGAGGTGTACGATATTTGCAAAATCATTTTCAAAAGATACTGAAAAGGCGACGATTCGGAAATCCGCCAGCGGCCGTTGGCTCTCCACTGAAAGCGGGCCGGTACCAGAACGTGCAGCATCCATGTCCTTGGATTCCGGCAGAAAGACCCTCTCGCAGACCACGTTGGCCAGTTGGCTCA
The DNA here is from genome assembly GCA_050123975.1 of Syntrophobacterales bacterium. Classification (GTDB taxonomy): domain Bacteria; phylum Desulfobacterota; class Syntrophobacteria; order BM002; family BM002; genus BM002. The sequence continues at coordinate 5,916 of JASFGC010000089.1, forward strand.
GGCGATGGTAAACGGTCTGAAAGCCCAGGTTGGACATTCCCAGAAAGTACCGGTTGGGGTAGACCAGGGCAATGGGAACCTTCCCACCCCAGTCCTTGATGATTGTGCCGGTCTCGTCCGCCAGCCATTTCTTTGATCTGCGTTGCAGTTGCCAAGACATTGGTGACCTGTAAAAGCTCTCGCCGAAAAAAGGTCCTCGATATTCTACACCCCTCAAAGACACCCCAGGAGATGACACTGGTATATGATGTCAGGGCTTCACATGTAGACCGTTCAATTATGCCACAGAGACCGCGCCGCGTCCTCACCTTTTCACCGCCTCAAAAGATTTAAACCATAGCAATCTTTGACCGCCGCAAGCGACGGTCGCTATCAGCCGAAATCATTCCACCTCAGTCGGCCTGCCGTCGGAGAAAGGTTGGGATTTCCAGCTCATCCTCATCTATGGGAAGATCTTTGTAGCTCATGGGGCGGCTGTGTTCAGTCGCCTTATCCTCAATCTTTCTATTATGGCGCAAAAAAGTGGGAATCTCTAGGTCATCGTCACGGCGAGACCCTTGAATAACTCCCAAGTCAGGTTTGGGTCTGACGTCGACTTCACCGATTCCGGTGGCGATAACCGTAACCCTCAATTCGTCACCAGCACTCTGATCCAGCACCGTGCCCCAGATGATGTTGGCATCTTCGTGGGCCTCTTGCTGAATCAGTGATGATGCCTCTTGAACCTCGTCGATGGTGAGGTCCAGTCCGCTGCTGATGTTCATGAGAACACCCTTGGCACCACTTATGGACACATCCTCCAAGAGAGGACTGGAAATGGCCTTCTGAGCAGCTTCGGTGGCCCGGTCTTCGCCACTAGCCATGCCGGTGCCCATTAAAGCCATACCCATCTCGCCCATGATTGTCTTGACATCGGCAAAATCAAGATTGATCAAACCCGGGATGGTGATGAGGTCGGAGATGCCCTTTACGGCATAGAGTAGCACGTCGTCCGCCTTTTTGAGCATTTCCAGGAAAGTAGCCTTTTTGGCCGCCAGGCTCAAAAGACGGTTGTTGGGAATGGTAATAATGGTATCCACCGTCTCCTTGAGCTCTTTGATACCTTGGTCAGCCGTTTTCATGCGCTGACGGCCTTCAAAGTTAAATGGTTTGGTCACCACAGCCACGGTAAGCGCTCCGAGTTCCTTGGCGATTTGCGCAACCACCGGTGCACCACCAGTCCCGGTGCCTCCGCCCAGTCCGGCAGTGACGAAGACCATGTCAGTGCCATCCAAGGCCTGCCGAATCTGGTCAGCGTCCTCCAGAGCGGCACTGCGACCGATCTCTGGGTTGGCCCCGGCTCCAAGCCCCTTGGTGATGTTGACTCCCAGTTGAAGCTTGGTGTGAGCCTTGGAAACTTCCAGGGCTTGGGCGTCGGTGTTGGCGGCGATGAAATCAACTCCCAATAGAGTGGCGTTGATCATATTGTTGATAGCGTTGCCGCCACCACCACCTATGCCAATTACTTTGATCGTGGCTCCGTTGTCACTTTCGACAAACTCGAACATCATGATCCACCTCCTGCATTAGGGTATTTCAGACATCTTCACCCACAGTAATTCACGAGCCCTTACCTTGTCGCCGGCGGGCGAAGAAGACAAACCCCATGGTGAAAACCAGAAAACAGCCCATACATACAAAGAACATAGTCAAAACGAAGTAAAGGTCCGACGTATTCATAACAGCCCCCTTGAATTTGCAAGTCTAAGTTAAAGTCGGTCACAAGACTTACAGACTTGCAGGAAATCCGAAATCCGAATATCGAAATCCGAAACAAATTCAAAATCCGAATTTTTCAATGTTCGAAACAAAGACTGCGGAGCGGATATAAAATTTTCCTAGTTTTGAACATTTGAAACCGGGGACCCGCCCGTAGGGTGGGGAGTCCGCAGGACCAATTTTGAACATTGGGATTTGTTTGGTGCTTCGTGCTTCGGATTTCGAATTTGAGCACTGTAGCTTTTCCCCGAGGAGCGAACCTCCTTTTACTTTGAGTAAATTAGCGTTACTTGTTTGCCTAGACTATGTCACTAAACCATTTCCGCATCCGATCGACCAAACGGTTGAAGATGTTGTTTTGACGGATGCGGAACAATTTCCTGGGCGCGGCATTGGCACCGTACAGGACCAACCCCACTCCAGTGGCGTACATGGGATTCTTGACCACATCGACCAGGCCACCAATTTCAGTGGGTAGGCCGGTGCGAACAGGCAGATTGAAGACCTGCTCGGCCAACTCAGCAAGACCTGGCAGTAAAGAGGACCCCCCGGTAATCACCAGACCGGAAGCCACCAGGTCAGAATAGCCGGATCGGAGTAATTCCCGTTGCAGCAACGAACAAATTTCCTCCACTCGTGGTTCCAGAATCTCACCAAGTATGTTTCTGCTGAGAACCTTTGCCTTGCCACCGCCAACACTCGGCACTTGAACAGTCTCGTCTTTTTGAATCATGGCAGTAAGAGCACAGCCGTAGCGCTGTTTGATTTTTTCTGCCTCTTCCACCGGGGTTCTCAAACCTACGGCAATGTCGTTGGTAAGATTGTTACCACCCAGTGAGAGAACCGAGCTGTGTCGTATACTGTGTTCTGAAAAGATGGCCAAATCCGAAGTGCCTCCACCAAAATCCACCAGGGCCACGCCCAACCTACGCTCTTGAGGGTTCAGTACTGCTTCTGCTGAGGCGAGGGATTCCAAGACAATGTCACAGACATCAAGGCCGGCACGTTGGCAGCATTTGACGATATTCTGGGCTGAGGTAACAGCACCCGTGACGATGTGAACCTTGGCCTCCAAGCGTACACCTGACATGCCCAGAGGGTTTTGAATGCCGCCCTGGTCGTCGATCAGATATTCTTGCGGAAGAATATGAATAACTTCTCGATCAAAGGGTATTGCCACTGCTTTAGCAGCATCGATTACCCGGTCAATGTCTTGCTGGCTTACTTCGCGGTTCTTCACGGCGATTACACCATGGCTGTTGACCCCCTCGATGTGTCCACCGGCAATGCCGGCGTAAACCGCATTGATTTCACAGCCCGCCATTAACTCAGCCTCTTCCACTGCCCGTTTAATCGAGTTCACTGTGCTTTCAATGTTGACTACCACACCCTTGCGCAACCCATCAGAAGGATGAGTGCCAATTCCCACAATATCTATTCCCTCAGGGGTGGCCTCACCAACCACGGCGCAAATCTTGGTGGTGCCAATGTCAAGTCCTACAATTAAAGAATCCTTTTTGGCCATGTTTAAACCCCCTTTTGTTTGGATCGGCTTTGCTTGGGAATCTTGAAGCGTCCCCTGACAAAGACCCGATTTCCATGGCTGAGATCAATTCCCCTTAACTGTGAATGGAGTCCTTTTTTCTCCAGATAGCGCAAAACCTTTTCAAGCTTGGCTATCCTGATGCCATAGTCTTCGCTCCCGAGGTCAACTTGAATTCCGCCTCGGGCCGTAAAAAAGCTGAGCCCTGTATTCCTGTTCCACCTGATCTCAGAAATAAGTCGCCAGGGCAATTTCAACTGAGTCTCTCGAAAGAGATTTTCTAGGAGAACGGTAAACTCTCGAGGCAGGTTGCAGCCTGAATCGAGGGTTCCAGGGTCAAATCCAGTGATAATAGGTAAGCCGGTGTGTTCGCTCGGCGCGGCTTTGGCGAAACAAGCGCCCTGCTGGTCTGCTAGGTAAAACTCACGACCCTTAACCAAAGCCACCGGCTTTCGCTCCTCAATCTCAATGCGAATCCTATCTGGGATCTCACGGCTAATCGCGGCGGCCGCTATCCAGGGATGTTGTGTGAGCCTCTTTCTTACCCCGTCTAGATCAAGGGAAAGAATGTTTGCCCCAGATGGGATCCCGGCTTGTTGAATGACAGCTTGAGGGTCCAAATGCTGATAGCCATTTACCTGGATCCGGGTGACCTGCAGGAGCGGTGAACTGAGTAGAGAGCGGTAGCCAACAAGGCACAGAGCACTCAAGGCAACAAAAACAAAAAGGACAAGAAATATCTTCGCAACCAACCGCAATCGTCTATACAACTGCAGCCGTTTGTTCCGGTAACTATTCTTCTTGCTCTTTACCTTTATGGTTTCAAATGGCAGCGAAATTTGCATACGGCTTCAACAATCAAGTTTTATGGTTATTGCCCAGGATTTCGATTTCCAGTTCTAGTTGGACGCCAAATTCTTGCGCCACCTTTTCCTGGGCGAGTTGAATGAGAGCCAAGATATCACTGGCCCGCGCCTGGCCCCGGTTTACGATGAAATTGGCGTGTTTAGTAGAAATTTGGGCATCGCCTACTCGTTTACCTTTTAAACCCGCAGCCTCAATGAGCCGACCGGCAAAATCCCCCGGGGGATTCTTGAACACCGAGCCAGCTGAAGGAAGGCGCCATGGCTGTTTCTTCTTTCGAGTATCAAGCAAATCTCGAATCTTGTTGCGAATGTGCTCTCGAGAGCTGGGAGTAAGAGAAAATTCAGCTTCAAGGACCACAGAGTTTGGCGGCAGTTCTAGGTTGCGGTACGAAAAGCGGAGTTGGGACCCGGCTAGCCTGCTCAGCCCGCCATCAGAAAGAAGCAGAAGTACCGCTTCACAAACATCAGCCATTTCTCCAGCGTGAGTACCAGCATTCATCCTCAGAGCACCCCCCACCGAGCCGGGTATGCCGGCAATAAACTCAAGGCCGCTGAGAGCTTCTTTCAGACAGAAGCGAAGAAGCCTGTTGAGACGTATCCCCGCACCTACTTTCACTCTTCCGGCGGAATCCATGTGCTCTATTTGAGAGAAGCCGCTCTCCAAACTGATAGCCGCAGCCCGACTACCACCATCCCGCACCAGAAGATTGGTCCCACGCCCCAGGATAAAGTAGGGATGATGATTTTTGTTCAGCACCTGGACGGCGGTTTGTAGCCCTGCCAGATTAAGAGGACGGAGGAGGCAGGACACCGGCCCCCCCACGCGAAGCGAGGTGTGTCCTGTCAGCATCACATTCCAGTCGACTTCAACTCCGTCCAGGTGCTGGAGCTGTTTTTTAAGTTTAGGGTCCATCATTAATTTTGTCATCAACGGCAGCCTCGATTTGAGACTATGCTTGCCCGCCACTGTTGTCCATGGAGTGTTGGAGTGCTGGAGTGTTGGAGTATTGAATAAAGACTCGAATCCATGGAATTGTTCATTATCGGCCTTTCTAATACTCCACTACTCCACTACTCCACTACTCCGGCTTTTTTCTATCCGCTTTTTTCCTCTCTTTCAGTTTCTCCAATAACGCTTCACCTGTTTGCCAAATGTTCCCTGCTCCAAGGGTTAAAACCACATCCCCCTCCTGCACTT
>JASFGC010000090.1:0-11220 GCA_050123975.1 Syntrophobacterales bacterium
TTGATCCCAAAGACATCCTTTACGTGCGCATCGATCGACGACGCAAGTTTCCGGTCACCATTCTGCTCAAGGCTTTAGGCTACAGTGCTGCTGAACTGCTCGACTATTTTTACGAATCCGAACGCGTGTATCTCAGAAAGGATGGGGTGGCCAAGCTGCTGGAAGACGAATTTTTGACAGGAACGCGTTCGCCGGTAGATATAAAACACCCGAAAAGTGGCAAAGTTCTAGCCAAAAAAGGAAGAAAGCTGGGAGTCAAGCTTATCCAGCAGCTCAAAGACTCGAAGATCACTGAAATTCCATTTCCGGATGAGAATCTGCTGGGGAGAGTGGTCGGGCGTGATGTGGTTGATGAAAAGACCGGTGAGGTACTTATCCAGTGCAATGAAGAGCTCACCGAGGAACATCTCGTTACCTTGCGGGCCCAGTCCATAGAGTATGTGGACCTGCTCTATATGGATGGTGCCGATGTGAGTCCGTCTTTTCGAAATACTCTTGCCGTTGACAAGGTTGAAGATTCGGAAGCGGCGATTCTGGAAATCTACAGGAAACTACGGCCCAGCAATCCTCCCACCCCGGAGGTGGCAGCCGAGTTTTTCAATAATCTCTTCTTTAGTCCTGATCACTATGACCTTTCCGAGGTGGGGCGTCTGAAGCTGAATCAACAGCTGGGAACCGACTTGCCACTCAGTCACCGCACCCTCACCGAGGATGGCATTTTCAGGGCTGTAAAAAAGTTGATCAAAATCAAAGACACCCAGGGGGCGGTGGACGACATCGATAACCTGGGCAATCGGCGGGTGCGTGCGGTTGGGGAACTTCTGGAAAACCAATATCGTATCGGGCTGGTGAGGATGGAGCGGGCCATCAAGGAACGCATGAGTCTTCAAGAGATTGAGACCCTGATGCCGCATGATCTTATCAATGCCAAGCCGGTATCGGCAGTGGTCAAAGAGTTTTTCGGCACCAGCCAACTGAGCCAGTTCATGGACCAGACCAATCCTCTGAGCGAAATCACCCACAAGCGGAGACTGAGCGCCCTCGGCCCCGGAGGCCTCACGCGAGAGCGAGCCGGCTTCGAGGTGCGTGACGTCCATCCCACGCACTATGGGCGCATATGTCCCATTGAGACCCCGGAAGGCCCCAATATCGGCCTGATCGTTTCTTTGAGCACCTACGCCCGGGTGAACGAGTTCGGCTTTATCGAAACTCCATATCGCGAGGTGTCAAGTGGCAAGGTGTCCAACAAGGTTGCCTATCTGAGCGCCATGGATGAGAAGAAACACGCCTTTGCCCAGGCCAATGCTCCTCTGGACAGCAAAGGCAAGTTCGTTCGGGACCAAGTTTCCTGCCGGCTGGAGGGCGAGTTTATCATGGTTGATCCCGGCGAAGTGGAATTCATGGACGTCAGTCCGAACCAGCTGGTGAGCGTGGCGGCTTCCCTCATCCCTTTTCTGGAGAACGATGATGCCAACCGGGCGCTGATGGGCTCAAACATGCAACGTCAAGCCGTGCCTCTCTTACAGTCCAAAGCTCCTATAGTGGGTACTGGTATCGAGAGGGTTGTGGCCAAGGATTCAGGGGTTGCAATCATTGCCCGGCGCGATGGGATTGTGGAGGATGTAGATGCCTCTCGTGTTGTGGTCCGAGCCTCCGACGGTGACGGTGACGACCAGTCGCTCGCCTCCGCAGTGGATATCTATAAGGTCACCAAGTTCCAGCGTTCCAACCAGAATACCTGTTTCAACCAAAAGCCCATCGTTCGTCCCGGACAAAGGGTGAAAAAGGGGCAGATCATTGCTGATGGTCCCGGCACTGAAATGGGAGAACTCGCCCTCGGTCGAAATGTAACCGTGGCCTTTATGAGTTGGGGTGGATACAACTTCGAGGATTCCATCCTGGTGAGTGAGCGAGTGGTCAAAGAAGATATCTTCACCTCCATCCACATCGAGGAATTCGAGTTGGTTGCCCGGGATACCAAACTGGGCAAAGAGGAGATCACCCGTGACATCCCCAATATCGGTGAGGAAGCCCTGGGAAATCTGGACGAGAGCGGCATTATCCGGGTCGGTGCCACGATCCAAACCGGCGATATTCTGGTGGGCAAGGTAACACCAAAAGGTGAGACCCAGCTCACCCCAGAGGAAAAACTGCTCCGGGCTATATTTGGCGAAAAGGCGGGGGACGTGAAAGACACCTCTCTCCGGGTGCCTCCGGGGGTGGAGGGCATTGTCATTGATGCCAAGGTCTTTTCCCGCCGGGGTGTAGACAAGGATGAACGAACCAAGTCCATTGAAGACGAGGAAATAGCACGGTTGCTGAAGGATCAGCGAGACGAGATTAAGATAATCAAGAAAAGCGCGCTGAGAAAACTGGAACGGTTGTTGGCAAAGAAGAAATCAGCCAAACCCATCAAGGACGGCAAGAAGACTTTGGTTAAGAAGGGCGGTTCTTTTCCTGCTGACATCCTTGCTCAAATGGCTCCCGGCCAGTGGATGGATATCCAGGTGCAGGGCAAGGTTGATGTGACCGGACATATCCGAGAGATCTGGGAGAATTACCACGAACAGATCGAACTGGTGCAAATGGTCTTTGAAGACAAGATCGCCAGACTCAAGAAGGGGGACGAGTTACCCCCCGGTGTGATCAAGATGGTCAAGGTTTACCTGGCGGTTAAGCGCAAGCTGTCGGTGGGGGACAAGATGGCCGGCCGCCACGGTAATAAGGGGGTGGTGAGCCGGGTTCTGCCTGAAGAGGACATGCCCTATTTTGCCGATGGCACTCCGGTGGACATTGTCCTGAATCCCCTGGGCGTACCTTCGCGTATGAATGTGGGGCAGGTCTTGGAGACCCACCTGGGCTGGGCCGCCAAAGGGCTCGGCGAACAACTGGCTCAGTTACTGGAGGAATACAAGAGTCGAGAGACCATTCATGCGAAGCTCCGGCGACTTTACTCCAAGCAGGAATTCAAAGAGTACTTTGCCGATGCGGAGGACGCCGAACTCAAGAGCCTGATTTTCCACTACCGAGAGGGCTTCCATTTGGCCAGTCCGGTATTCGATGGCGCCGAGGAGGAAGAGATTCAGGGGTTTCTGGAAGAAGCAGGCCTTCCAAAGCTGGGACAGGCCATTTTGTATGACGGCCGCGATGGCGAACCATTCCACAGCGAAGTTACTGTGGGCGTTATGTACATGATGAAATTGCACCACCTGGTGGACGACAAGCTGCACGCACGTTCCATTGGTCCCTATTCATTGGTAACCCAGCAGCCGTTGGGTGGCAAAGCGCAGTTTGGTGGGCAACGTTTGGGTGAGATGGAAGTTTGGGCAATGGAGGCTTATGGTGCCGCCTATGCCCTGCAGGAGTTTTTGACGGTGAAATCCGATGATGTGGCCGGTAGGACCCGGATGTACGAAAAAATAGTCAAGGGCGAAAATACGCTCGAAGCTGGGTTGCCGGAATCTTTTAATGTATTGGTAAAAGAACTCCAGGCCCTGGGTTTGGATGTCCGCTTATTGGAAGACGCCGACAGTTAGTCAACATCGCAGCAGATCATTCTCACGTCATATAGATAGATAAAGTTTGTCAAGGCGAGTGAGGTGTCTGAAATTCGAAATTCGAAGCACGAAGCACGAAACAAAGACGAAATATCAAATCCAAATGTCCCAAACATGATTCAGAGCCTGGAGTCTGGGTTTTGGTCATTGGGATTTTGAGAATTTGAATTTGTTTAGGATTTGTCCTGCGGACTCCCCACCCTCCGGGCGGGGCCCCAGTTTCGATATTCGGATTTCGGATTTGCAAATTAAATGGAGTTAATATTCGATGCCCAGTTTTGATGGGCTAAGACACAAGATGAGGAGCGATGTCTCCTCAGGGAGGTTGCAGTGAAAGAACTGTACAACCTTTTCGTTCGGCCCAAAGATCCTTTGAGTTTTAACGCGGTTCGTATCTCTCTGGCTTCACCGGAGAAAATCCGGGAATGGTCCTATGGAGAGATCAAGAAGCCGGAGACCATTAATTACCGCACTTTCAAGCCTGAGCGTGATGGTTTGTTCTGTGCCAAGATATTTGGGCCCACAAAAGACTACGAGTGCAACTGTGGTAAGTACAAACGCATGAAGCATAGGGGAGTGGTCTGTGAAAAATGTGGCGTCGAAGTGATTCAGTCCAAAGTCCGACGGGAGCGCATGGGCCACATTGCGCTGGCAGCTCCGGTTGCCCACATATGGTTTCTGAAAAGTTTGCCCAGTAAGGTGGGCAATCTTCTGGACCTCACCCTCAAGGAGTTGGAGAAGGTTCTCTATTTCGATAGCTATATTGTGATTGACTCTGGGGATACCCCACTGAGCGATCATGAACTGCTGAGCGAAGAGCGGTATCGTCAATTGCGCGAGCAGTACGGCAACAGCTTCAAGGTAGGCATTGGGGCGGAGGCCGTGAATGAACTTCTGGGCAAATTGGACCTGAATGGACTCGCCGAAGAACTGCGGTTAGAGATCACCAAGACCAAATCAGTGGCCAAGCGGAAAAAATTGGCCAAACGACTCAAGGTGATCAATGCATTCCGGGAGTCTGGAAACCAGCCCGAGTGGATGATTTTGGAAGTGATCCCGGTACTGCCTCCTGATTTGCGGCCCCTCGTTCCTCTTGACGGCGGGCGTTTCGCCACCAGTGACCTCAACGACCTCTACCGCAGGGTTATTAATCGCAATAACCGCCTGCGACGTTTGCAGGAGTTAAACGCGCCGGAGATCATAATCCGTAATGAGAAGCGAATGCTACAGGAGGCAGTGGACGTTTTGTTCGACAACGGCAGAAGGGGTAAAACGATCACTGGTCCCAACAAGAGGGCCCTCAAGTCCCTCTCTGATATGTTGAAAGGAAAACAGGGCCGCTTTCGTCAAAACCTCCTGGGTAAGCGAGTGGACTACTCTGGGCGTTCCGTTATCGTCATCGGTCCCAATTTGCGACTGCACCAGTGTGGCATTCCCAAGAAGATGGCTCTTGAGCTGTTCAAACCGTTCATTTACAACAAACTGGAAGAGCGCGGCTATGTGACCACCATCAAGAGTGCCAAGAAAATGGTGGAAAAGGAGACTCCCGAGGTATGGGACTGCCTGGATGAGGTGGTCAAAGAGTATCCGGTGCTTCTGAACCGCGCCCCGACGTTGCATCGCCTAGGTATTCAGGCATTCGAACCCATTCTCATTGAAGGAAAGGCTATTCAGATCCATCCACTGGTGTGTGCCGCCTTTAATGCTGACTTCGACGGCGACCAGATGGCAGTGCACATACCGCTCTCCATCGAAGCACAGATCGAGGCACGGGTGCTGATGATGAGCACCAATAACATTTTGAGTCCGGCTCATGGAGAGCCCATTATCGTGCCGAGTCAAGATATCGTGCTCGGCATCTATTACATGACCAGGGGAAAACCCTTTGCCAAGGGTGCGAACAAGGTTTTTGCCAACAGCGAAGAAGTGCGCTGCGCCTATGATGCTGGAGAACTGGATCTCCATGCCCAAATTTCAGTGCGCATGAACGGCACGCGGGTGGAAACCACCACTGGGCGGGTGTTGCTCTCAGAGGTAGTGCCATCTGAACTTCCCTTTGAACTCATAAACAAGGTTATGAACAAGAGAGCTCTCGCCGAACTTTTCGACCATAGTTACCGTAAGGCTGGAGTCAAAAGAACGGTTATATTGGCCGACCGCATCAAAGATATCGGCTACAAGTTTGCTACCCGCTCCGGCGTTTCCATAGCGGTTTCCGACATGGTCATCCCTTCGCGCAAGCAAGACATCATTCAGAAGGCTTCAGAAGACATCAAAGAGATCGAAAGACAATATAATGAAGGTCTCATAACAGATGGTGAGAAGTACAACAAAGTTGTGGACATCTGGGCCAAGGCTACCGAGGATATTGCTGGTGAGATGATGTTTGAAATTGCTACGGAAAAAATCAGCGATCCCGATGGCAAGGAGGTGGAGATGTCCTCCTTCAACCCCATCTTTATGATGGCCGATTCAGGCTCTCGTGGAAGCAAGGATCAGATGCGCCAGCTTTCGGGAATGCGTGGTCTGATGGCCAAACCGTCCGGTGAAATTATCGAGACTCCCATTACTGCTAACTTCCGCGAGGGTCTGACGGTGTTGCAGTACTTTGTTTCCACCCACGGAGCGCGAAAGGGGTTGGCAGATACAGCATTGAAAACCGCTAACTCTGGATACCTGACGCGGCGCTTGGTTGATGTGGCCCAGGACTCCATTGTTTACGAGCAAGACTGCGGTACCATTGACGGCATTTGGGTGGAGGCACTCACCGAGGCTGGTGAGATTATCCAGCGCCTGGGCGAACGTATTTTGGGCCGGGTAACCCTTGAAACCATAAAGGATCCATTCACCGATAAAATGTTGGTCAAGAAAAACGATGAAATCGACGAACAAGCGGTAGCTCGGATTGAAGAGGCCGGCTTGGAGGGCATTCATATCCGTTCTGTCCTCACCTGCCGAAGCAAGCGTGGTGCCTGTGTGAAGTGCTATGGGCGCGATCTTGCCCATGGCCGCATGGTAGAGATCGGAGAGGCGATTGGTATCATCGCTGCCCAGTCCATCGGCGAGCCTGGAACTCAGCTGACAATGCGTACCTTTCACATTGGTGGCACGGCCAGCAAACGTATTGAGCAGACCTCAATCAGTAACCGTCATCCCGGCACAGTAAAATATGTAAATCTGAACACGGTCCTGGACGTGGAGGGGGATCTGGTGGTGATGAACCGCAATGGAGAAATCACCATTACCGGCGAAGGGGGACGGGAGCGTGAACGCTACCAGATCATCTATGGTGCCAAACTGAAGGTCACAGATGGCCAGGACGTAGAGGCTGACACCTTGCTGGCGGAGTGGGACCCCTTTACTACTCCCATCCTCACTGAGGTGCCCGGCACCGTGAAGTTTGGCGACATCGTCGAAGGCCTCACCATGCAGGAGAAGGTTGACCCGGTTACCGGTAAGGCCAGCAAAGTTATCGTGGAATACAGAGATACTGATGTAAGGCCGCGAATCTCCATGAAAGATGAGTCGGGCAAGACCGCAAAAATAGGCAAGGCTGCAGCCCGTTACTTTATGCCTGTGGGCGCCATCATCATGGTCGCCGAGGGTGATCCGGTTTCCGCTGGTGATGTCCTCGCCAAGATCCCGCGCGAGACCACCAAGACCAAAGACATCACCGGTGGTCTGCCACGAGTGGCTGAGCTCTTTGAAGTTCGCAAACCCAAGGAGCAAGCAGTGATCAGCGAGATCAGCGGCATGGTTTCCTTTGGCAAGGATACCAAAGGTAAGCGCAAGGTGATTATCACTCCTGAAGTTGGAGATCCCAAGGAGTACTTGATTCCCAAAGGCAAACACATCAGTGTCCATGAGGGAGATATGGTACGGGCGGGTGAGTCCCTTATGGATGGCGCTGCCAACCCCCACGACATTCTCAACATCCTTGGTGAAAAGGAACTGGCCAAATACCTGGTGGACGAAGTCCAGCAAGTGTACAGGCTGCAGGGGGTCAAGATAAACGACAAACACATAGAAGTGATTGTGCGCCAGATGCTCAAACGGGTCAGGATTAGCGACCCTGGTGATTCAGACCTCCTCATGGGTGAGCAGGTGGAGAAGCATCGTTTTGAGGAAATCAATCAGAGATTGCTTGAGGAAGGCAAGAAGCCCGCAGTGGGTGAACCATTGTTGTTGGGAATCACCAAGGCATCTCTCAGCACTGAGAGCTTCATCTCGGCAGCTTCTTTCCAAGAGACCACCAAGGTACTCACCGATGCGGCAGTGGCCGGCAGGGTGGATTATCTGCGAGGTCTGAAAGAGAACGTGATCATGGGGAGACTGATCCCCGCAGGAACCGGCCTGAAGCAATATCGGGATATGGTTTCAGGTGAAAAAGAGGAAGCGGCAGGATCTTGATAAAAGGTGAGCAGTCAGCGGTCTGCAGTCAGGAATCAACAAGCAAACCTGAGAGCTGAAAGCAGAAGGCTTTTCCGATAAAAAGGTCTTGACAAATTAACAACGGACAAGTAGTTTTAGATGTTTTTGGTACTGGTGCATTGCAGCACCGCAGAGACGGAATTTACGAGCGAGTGAGACGTAGGTATTATGCCCACTATTAATCAGCTAGTTCGCAAGGGAAGAAAACAAGTTAAGCGGAAAAAGACTACCCCAGCTTTGCAAGGGTGTCCGCAAAAACGTGGGGTCTGTGTGCGGGTTTATACCACAACCCCTAAGAAACCCAATTCGGCGCTTCGTAAGATTGCCAGGGTGCGACTAACCAATGGAATAGAAGTGACCTCCTATATCCCAGGTGTAGGACACAACCTCCAGGAGCACTCTGTGGTGTTGATTCGGGGTGGCAGGGTCAAAGATCTGCCCGGGGTGCGTTACCATATAATCCGGGGTACCCTTGACGCCACAGGGGTCCAAGATCGACGCCAAGGTCGCTCGAAGTACGGAGCAAAGAAACCCAAGTAGCTAAATAGGTGAACGGTCACCAGAGCATGGGCCACGGACACATCTTGTCGTGGCCCATGTCGTGTATCGGCCCGAAAAACCTCCTACTCGGGAGGGGGCTGGCGGGATGAACTCCGCGATCTGAGGAGCAATCTAATGCCGAGAAGAAGAGAGGTCCCCAAGAGGGTCATATTGCCAGATCCCAAGTATGGCAGCAAACTGGTTGCCAAGTTTATTAACAACATCATGAGGAAGGGCAAGAGGAGCGTCGCCGAACGCATATTGTACCAATCCTTTGATATTATCGCCGAGCGCTCCAATCAAGACCCGCTAGAGGTCTTCAACAAGGCCTTGGATAACGTTAAGCCTACGTTAGAAGTCAAATCCCGACGAGTAGGCGGGTCAACCTATCAGGTACCGGTTGAGGTGCGAAGCAGCCGGAGGGTGGCGCTGGCTATTCGCTGGATTATCAGTTATTCCCAGCAACGCTCGGAGAAGAGCATGATGCAGAAGCTGGCGGGGGAATTGCTTGACGCAGCCAACAACCGCGGCGCTTCGGTGAAGAAGAAAGAAGACACCCATCGCATGGCGGAAGCCAATAAGGCGTTTGCTCATTATCGGTGGTAAACACAAGACAAATTGAGGAATTAAGGAATTGGGTGAATTGAGGAATTAAAGAACAATAGAAGTTTGGGGATTGCCAAGGCCTTTTGCCCTAATTCCAAAATCCCTGAATCCCTCAATTCCTCAATCTGTGTATTTCGATATTCGGATTTGAACATCAGGTGTTGGATGAGTAGGCAGGTCCCATTAAATATGGTTCGTAACATCGGCATCATGGCCCACATTGACGCCGGGAAGACGACCACTACCGAGAGGATACTCTATTACACTGGAGTTTCCTACAAGATGGGAGAGGTCCACGAAGGCACAGCGGTGATGGACTGGATGGAACAGGAGCAGGAGCGGGGAATTACCATTACCAGCGCTGCCACCACCTGTTTCTGGCGAGACCATCGCATCAATATCATCGATACTCCCGGGCATGTGGATTTCACCATGGAGGTGGAGCGGTCACTGCGAGTCCTCGATGGGGCAGTGGCCATCTTCTGTGCCGTGGGAGGGGTGGAACCCCAGTCGGAGACGGTCTGGCGCCAGGCCGACCGATACGGTGTACCTCGTATCGCCTTCATTAACAAGATGGACCGGATGGGAGCGGATTTTCAACGGTGCCTGGAAATGATGCGAGAACGATTGGGTGCCTCTGCCGTAGCTGTGCAAATTCCTCTTGGCGAGGAGCAGGATTTCCGCGGCGTTATAGATTTGATAAGCATGAAAGCTGTGGTCTGGGAAGAAAGCACCTTGGGAGCCGGCTACCAGCTCGTTGATGTGCCAGAGGAGGTGCAGGACGAGGCTGAGGAGTATCGGCAACTACTGGTGGAGGCGGTGGCTGAAGCTGACGAAAACCTCCTGGAGAAATATCTGGAGGGCCATACCATCAGCAATGACGAGATCGAGACAGCATTGCGCAGAGCCACCGTCGAACTGCAGCTGGTACCGGTTTTGTGTGGTGCTGCCTTCAAGAATAAAGGGGTGCAGCTCCTGTTGGACGGCATCGTCAAATATCTCCCCTCGCCCTCGGATGTGGAGGCGATCTCTGGCATTACGTCCCAAGGTGAGGTGGAGACCAGCGCAGCCGATGATGATGCCCCGTTCGCAGCACTGGCCTTCAAGCTTATGAACGATCCTTTTGTGGGACACGTTACTTTTCTCCGGGTCTACTCGGGACATCTCAAGAGTGGCATTCAGGTGTTGAATTCCACCAAGAATGTCAGGGAGAAAATCGGTCGGCTGATGAAAATGCACGCCAACAAGCGGGAAGAAATCAAAGAGGTTTATGCCGGTGACATTGTCGCGGCCTTGGGTCTGCGTAATACAGCCACCGGTGACACTCTCTGTGATCCTGCCCGCCCGATCGTGCTGGAGGCCATGGAAATTCCGGCGCCGGTGATCTCAATCGCTATCGAACCCAAGAGCAAAGAAGATCAAGAAAAGCTGGGAATGAGCCTAGCAAAAATTGCCGCTGAAGATCCTACTTTTGTAGTAAAGGTGGAGAAAGAAACGAGTGAGACCATCATTTCTGGGATGGGGGAACTCCACCTTGAGATAATCGTCGATCGACTCCTCAGAGAATTCAAGGTAAATGCCAACGTGGGGAAACCCCAGGTGGCCTACCGTGAGACCATAACCAGCAAGGTCCGGGTTGAGGGGCGCTTTGTCAGACAGAGTGGCGGGCGCGGACAGTTCGGCCATGTGTGGTTAGAACTTGAGCCCAATGAGCGGGGTGCGGGGTTTGAGTTTGAAGACCGCATCGTAGGTGGTGTAGTACCCAAAGAGTACATTCGCTCCGTTGAGCGAGGAGTCAAGGAGGCTTTGGAACAGGGGGCCCTTGCTGGTTATCCGCTGGTGGATATCCAGGTACGCTTGGTGGATGGTTCGTACCATGAAGTGGACTCCTCGGACATCGCTTTCGCCATCGCCGGATCCATGGCTGTCAAGTCAGGGGTCAAGGATGCAAGCCCAATCTTGCTGGAGCCGATTATGGCTGTGGAGGTCGTGGTCCCCGAAGAATATATTGGTGAAGTTGTGGGCGATGTTAACGGGCGCCGCGGCCGCATTATGCGCATGGAGACCCTGACCAATGTCCAGGTGA
>JASFGC010000091.1:0-11187 GCA_050123975.1 Syntrophobacterales bacterium
ATTAATTCAGAATAATGAAACTCGTGGCCACGTGCCTTCAGTCCCTTTGGTCCCAGCAGACAGTCCTCCTTGAGAACTATCTCGCGGTAGCCGAGGGCCTTTCGCTGTGGGAGCATCCTTGTACGGAAAGGGTAAAGCTCAACCATGGGGTAGTTTCTTTTCTCCACCTCAATGGAACGGGTAAGGTACATGAAACCACCGCATTCGGCAAATATGGGCATTCCCCCGTGAGCTGCCGCCAGAATTTCTCTTCTTAAGCTTTCATTCTCTGCTAACTTTCTGGCATAGAGTTCCGGGTAACCTCCACCCAAATACAGGCCGGAGATATTTGCCGGAAGATTCGAATCGCGAACCGGAGAAAAAAAACAGAGTTCAGCACCAAAGTGAGTAAGCAGATCCAGGTTGTCCTGGTAGTAGAAGCAGAAGGCTTCATCCCGTGCCACTCCGAGCCTTACCTTGGCTTCACGAGGCGGCGGCCCAGGCAGAGCCTCATGACTCACTTCTGTGGCCGGCATCTTTAAAAGCTTACTCACATCGAGGTGTTCTTCCACGAGTACGGCCAGTTTATTGAAAAGATCAGCAGGATAGGGCTCTTCATCTGAGGTGACCAACCCCAGATGTCGTTCAGGAATTGTCACCTCCTCTGTGCGGGGCAGCCCTCCCAAAAAAGAAACATCGGGAACCGACTCCATAGCCTCGGCCAGAAACCGAGTGTGGTTGTCACTTCCCACTTTGTTGGCGATCACCGCTCCCAACCGCAGATCCCGCTCATAGGTTTGAAAACCATGGACCAGGGCGGCAATACTGCGTGCCATACTACTGGCATCTACAACTAAAATTACCGGAGCGTTCAACCACTTGGCCATTTGGGCGGTGGATCCAGCTTCGGAGTGCCCATCGTAGCCATCGAAAAGGCCCATTACCCCTTCCACGATACCGAAGTCTTTACCTCGCATGGACCGGCAAAACGTTGCCCGATTATATTCTTCTGAAAGCATCCAGCCATCTAGGTTGCGGCTTGGCACTCCAAGCAGTCTGGTATGGTGCCCCGGGTCAATGAAATCAGGACCCACCTTGAAGCTTTGCACCGTGAGTCCTCTTTTCTGAAACGCAGACATTAAACCCAGGGAAACCGTGGTCTTGCCCACTCCAGAATGGGTTCCTGCGATCACCATAGATGGGACCGCGGACACTTTCTCTTTCTGGTTGTTGGTTTCGGTCATGGTTTTTTTGCTGAGTGAGATGTAGTAATAACCATCGGCCATTTGCCATGCCGGAATGGGTACAATGTATTGAGTTAACCAGGTTAAATCAAGTTTTACTTACTTGTTTATCACTAGAAAGCCTTGTCCACAGGGACAGATCATAGCGCATAGAGCATGGAGCATAGAGTAAGAAGTCAGACGACAGATGACGGAAACACAATCGAATTTCGCCACAGGCTACAGTCCATAGGAAAATTTCGAAATTCGCAATTCGCAATTCGAAATTCGAAATTTCTTAGGTGCCTAGTGCTCTGCTTCTCACTGTTTACGTTGCAGGGCTTCATCCGCTATGCGCCATGCGCTCTGCGCCCCCTGAGGTTGCAACCTCACAGAAGTTCTGCTAAAAAGGGACGTGATAGGCAGACCGAAAAGCAGTTCACTTAGCCCGGACATTTCATGAATTACTTCCGGGCCCGTTTTGGATGCCCAGACACATGTCAAATAATTCCAGCTTTTCTGGGTCACGCCCTCTCACCTTCCTGCTGATATTGTTGGCTGCCGCTTTCTTGGTTGCCGTTTCTGCCCCTGTCACCTCTGTCAAAGTGAGGCCAGGTGACAGTATAAGCTACCTGGCATTCAAACACCTCCATACGTACAACCAAGAAATAGTTGAGCAGATTAAGCGTCTCAATCCCCACATTAAGGATCTGAACCTCATCCAGGTAGGCCAGACCGTATATCTTCCCAAGCGCAAACCTTCGACGGAAACAGGTAAACGGGGTGAACCGACTCCTTCCGCACCACCCCCCGAGATCAGGAAGATGGCTGCGGCCGCCTCTCGAGCTGTGGCCACCTTGGTTGAAGGTGAGGTACAAATGACGGATGATGGAAGCAATGGTTGGCAAAGGCTCCAGGTCAACGCCATCCTCAAAGCCGGGGACAAAGTTCGGGTTCTCGATGCGGGACGCTTGGAATTAATTTTAGACAATCGTAGCGTCCTCAGGTTGGCAGCCAATACCACCCTGGAGTTGAAAGAGGTGGAGCGCAGACGCCAGAAGGAAAAGTACCGCTTCGCCCTATCAGTCGGCAAGATGTGGACCAGGGTTACGCGGTTGTTGGGATTTGGCTCCAGGTATCAGGTGGACACACCCACTGCCATCACCGCTGTTCAAGGTACAGTGTATGATCTTCAGGTTGATCCCAGCCAGCAGACGCGAGTTCGCGTTCATTCTGGAAATGTTCAGGTTTACAATCCGTTCGCCGGCGATCTCGCCCCTGGGCAGAAAGTTCCAAAGATCAAAGAGCCAACTCGCGTACCCGGCCCAACCAGGATATCCCGTGAAGAGTGGGAGCAGTTGCTTCTCGGACAATACCAACAGGTAACTCTTGGTCGGGAAGGAAGAAGCACAATCTCCGCTTTCGATCTTGGTGCAGCGAGGAGAGAGGCATGGGTTCGCTGGAATGAAACGCGCGACCGAGACCTCTACGGCGAATAATGGGTTATCGAAAAGCTCTCATCATTGCTGCTGCGTTCTTTTTAATTTTCGCCTCTGTTCACGTCGCTTCATTTGGTCCACTTGAAAATACCCACCTGAAAATCCGTGATCTCTTCTTTCGATTGCGCGGTCCCGTGCCTCCCAATCCCCACGTCACCATCATTGCCATAGATGATCAAAGTATTAGTCATTACGGCCGCTGGCCCTGGCCTCGAGCACGGATTGCTGCCCTGGTTCACAAGCTAAAAGAGGCCGGAGCGAGCACCATAGGCATTGATATTTCCTTTTTACCCAGCAAGACCCAAGCCCAACCAATTCCTCTTGAGGCAGAATTTGCTCCCCTCTTACGCTGGCTGGACCTGGATCCCACCACTGAACTTTCCTACTCAAACGATTTACTCTTTGCCATGGCTATGAAGAAGGCGGGCAATACGGTTCTCCCCTTTTATTTTGAGTTCAAGGGTGACACCGCTGGAGCACCTTCTGAGAAGCCGGCGACCTTGGCTCATTCCGCCTATCTCCTCTTTGACGATGTTAACAGGCTCCCTTCCCTGCCTTTGCTTCGCGGCAGCAGTGTATTCCCACCAACGAAAGTTCTGGCTGAGGCTGCAGCCGCCCTTGGAAGTGTCAACGCCTATTTGGACAGGGATGGTGTCTTACGAAGCGACCCAGCTATTGTGGCCTTCGACAAACAATATTTCCCCTCTCTAGGGATTCAACTGAGCCGGTTGTATCTGGGCCTCAGTTGGGCTGAGATCAAAGTAAATAGCGGCGAGAGCATCTTGATCGGCGAGCGTTTTGTTCCCACTGACGACCGTGGCTTTGTTGGCCTCAATTATTACGGCGGCCGGGAGAGTTTTCCCTACCTCTCTTACAAAAAGGTCATGGAGGCCCACTTAAAACCCAACATGCTCAAAGACAAAGTCGTGCTCGTGGGAGTAGCTGCCGCCGGACTTCATGATTTGTGGCCTACTCCCTTCGGGCCTGGATATCCTGGGGTGGAAAAACACGCCACTGTCGTCGCCAATATCCTGGACGAGCGTTTCATCCTCCGGCCAGAACTCAGCGGTATCGCCGAGATCCTCTTCATGCTCCTGAGTGCTTTAGCACTCGGAATAATAGCCGGGGGTCGCCGATCATTGATGCTCTGGATTTCCTGTGGCCTTCTCTTTGGGCTGGCTCTTGCAGGATCTTACTGGGGTTTCACTGCTCACAACCTCTGGTTCAAGCCGCTTTTCCCTGCTCTTTTTATACTTTTTCTAGCACCAGTGCTTCAGGTCTTGAACTTGCGAGCAGCCGCAATTGCGGTCGACAGAATCGAGGAACCCCAGCTCGCGGATGTCGAGACCGTTGCTGCCGAGACTCCCGACCTTGTGGTTGGAGAAGAAGTTACGACTGTGGGGCGCTATCAGATTGAAGGCGAGCTGGGCCAAGGCGCCATGGGTGTTGTCTATAAGGCTGTAGATCCTACCATCGGCAGGCCGGTGGCTATCAAGACAATTCGTTTGGACCAGAGCCTCGGTTCCAAGCAACTCGCAAATTTGAAAGAGCGTTCCCTGAGAGAGGCCCAGGTAGCCGGGCAACTCTCACACCCCAATATTGTCACCATCTATGACGTGGTGGAACAGGGTGGCAATCTTTTCATCGCCATGGAACTTATTGACGGCCAAGAGCTCAGCCGATTTTGTACCAAAGAAACACTTCTCAAACCTCGACAAGCCACCGCGATCATTGCCTACATCTGCAACGCTCTTGATTATGCTCACAAACAATCCGTTGTCCATCGTGACATAAAACCGGGCAATGTCATGCTGCTCGAAGACGGCAAACCCAAAATCATGGATTTTGGCATTACCAAGATGATCTCCTCGGACGCCACCCAAACCGCAGCCATGATGGGAACACCCAGTTATATGTCTCCAGAGCAAGTTGATCTCGAGAAGGTAGACGGGCGCTCGGATTTGTTTTCGGTGGGTGCCATGTTCTACGAAATGCTCTGCGGGCAGCGGCCCTTCACCGGTCCCAATATCACTGCCATCCTCAGAAAAATTACCACCGAGGATCCCATCCCACTAGAACAAGTCAACCCCAGAATCCATATAACCTTGGCCGCAGTTGTCATGAGACTCCTGGCCAAAGAGCCAGCTGACCGCTACCAGAGTGGTGCTGAGGTGGTGGCAGAGCTCAAGCGTCTCCTGGAAGATCCATCAATCTGGCAATAAGAGTCAGGGCTTGGGTATTGGAGATTGCGGATTGCGGATTGCGGATTGTGAAACTGGGAACCCACCCGAAGTGTGGGAGTCCGAAGGACAATTGCGGATTTGAAAAGCATAGGACATAGAGTAAAGAGGGTTGCTTTAACTGCTACGTGAGTGTGGATGCGGTTTGCATAAGACACACATCATTAAGACGACAACCCATCGCATATAAGCCACCAGGCTCGTTGTGCCTGAGTATGTGAGACCAGACTACTTCAGCGTCAAATACCAGAGGAGCACAGCCTGCAGGTTCGACAGTTATACGAATGCACTCGCCAGGAAGTAATTTCTGAGAGGAACAGAGCAATACTCCATTGTCGCTTACATTTCTAATCAATCCGTCGAAAGAACGTGAAGCCGTGTGAATCCTAGCGCTCAAATTACATGCAGCTCTTGGTTGATGGCGTCTTTCTTGTTTCATGGGAAAGTTCATTTTGCATCCCGAATTCACGCTTCTCCCACCAGACACTCAAGACGAAATGTGGGGAGTATCCTGAAGAAGCATGAGTTTAGATGGCAACATAAAAAAGGAAAATTAATGCCTATCCTTTTCTAAAATCCACCCCAAGAAATTTTCCCTGATCACAAATCATTTTGCCTTGCGGAACCCGTAGGCTGCTGTATTGACAAATCACCCGCCACCTCCACCTCCCCCACTGCTATAGGTGGCGTCCTGACTATCACAGTTGATGCACACTTCGTTTGAATATGCGCTCTCATTTTCCTCGGAGTCGTAAGCAGTAACTGCGAAGTAATAGACCTCATCTTCTGCAAGGTCTGCGATTGTCACACTCGTCCAGTTCCCAATGTCCATTGTCACATCGTAATCCCTACTGGAGGTGCCTTGGTAGACGTTATAGCCCGCAACATCCCCAGAACTGGCTTGCCATTCCAATGTGACTTGAGCTGAATACACTGCTCGAGGGGAGGAAACGAAACCGAGGAAGAAGGCCCCGAATAAGATAATATTCAAAGTGCGAGGGCGGTAAAGGTGAAACTTTGACAATACATTATCGTCTTCCACAAAATCTCCTCATCGGATGCACTTCGGTATACCTGGTACAATTTCCAGAAATCACTACTAAAGTGATGAATCCTCTTGCCTCACGAGTACATTTTTGTATCGGGCGGTTTGGTGACGCAGCCGCTCCCATGGGTTCGTTCGTTGCGGTCCTACTGGCTAGGAACCTCTTGAGCTCCTATCAGGGATAAATCAAACATAAATGGATAAACAATAGACATGCCAATGAGAAACAAAAAGAACCCTAGAATTTTTGAGTTTGGAATACACCATTGATTTGCACGATATATTAGATAGTTGTTCTGCATAAGCGTATCGTCTTGAAAAGTATTCTCTGGTCTTAGTGGTAAAAGAAGAGGAAAAGTTCTTTGAGGAGGGATGCAGAAAGGGATACGTATTCTGAACTCACAACGAGATACTGTGCATACAAACCACAATAAGAAAGCGGAGCCGAAGCTCCGCTGAGTTTTTCATCATTAAATAGTTCTTAACCTGACCCTAGGGATCTCAAGAGAAAAAGTGTGGACTAAAGTATGTAATGTTCACTCAGTCTTGCAAACCAAGGGAACTGTTTGCCCGACCCCACTAGCCCCAGATTTTTTAGGCGGTCCATTTTCTTGCACAACGAATAGACATTTACTTTTTTACTTGCGTCCCCGAAACCAGGAGGACTTTATCAACTCTATGAGCGCGAAAAATTCGGGCCGATGGTAGGATCAAGCATACCCCCCACACCGGTATACTCTTCTTGCTTTCTCATGGTGGATGAAGACATCAGTTTCGACACATCGGTACACTGGCATTCGGGGCATTGTGGGGCTGGATCACTGGTAGACACCACGAGCACTTCAAAGCTGTGAGAACAGTCTTTACACTCATATTCGTAAATCGGCATTGTCTCCTCCGCAAAAAGTTAATGGAGTGTTTTTCCTGATATTGAGGTGGAGCGACAAGATTAATTTAACCTTTAGTCATTCAATGTATTGTATTTCTAGTGGTTTATAACACCCTGTACTGTATCATGTCAAGCAAGAGGCTCGACTTTTGTCAATACGAAAAATCAACACTTTTTCTACATATCAAACTTTTTTTCGGGAGTGAAAAATAGGCTTTTGTGAGGAAGGAGGGGAAAGTGGAGATTGCATCCCTTAATTCACACTCTTTTGAAATTTCCTCTGTTCAACACATCGTCCTCGTAAATTCTTCGCTGTGCTTTAGGCAGCGGCCACTCTAAAATCAAGCAGATCTTGGTGGTGAGTCCAAGTAAGAATAAAGAATCCGGACCCAAAGGACCCGCCTTCGCCATGGCTACGGCGCGGCAGGCCCGGCTTTGAACTGCCCCCTGAGGGGGCTTCCATACTCTTTCCCCCTTGCGCCAGTCCGCTGGAGTGGTGGAGTAATGGAGTAATGCAGGGATCAATTCAAATCAAATTCGGGCTTTCGTTTTTGCCAGCACTCCAGTACTCCAATACTCCAATACTTTAAAAGTGTTCGCACTTGTACCGGCAGAGCCATTGTATTCTGACCCCCGCGAGACGGGATCGTGGACTGGCCCCAAGGACCAGGTTTTCGATGCTGAATAAAAGAAACGTGACCCGATCAAACTCTCAGTGCAGCAACAGATTCACTCGGACGTTGAGGGGAAGTATCGGGGTAAAATCTTTTTCCAGTCCTGCTTAAAGCTGAGCATGGACAAATAGACAGAGTTTTCAGGATAAGCATCGTGAAGAATGTCCAAGTTCTTCACCGGGTCGTAGCCTTCGACTCGCTCATCGCCTTCACGCCGAACACTTTTCAAAAGCAAGTCCACCTTTTCTGACATCCAAGCCTCGATCACCACAGGGATGTTGAAGTTTTTCAGCAGGTCGACATTCGGATCTTTTCCTAGTACCGGTTGAGTGATGACGAATTTCGCCCCCGCATCAATTTTCTGTACTAGCCTGTCCGATTCAAAAGCTATGGGATTGTATTGGTTGAAGGCGCAGCCTGTGATAAACGCATCTGAGTATTCGGTATTGATGTATCTGAGAAGGTCGATGGAGGTCGCAACGCTTTTTTTGCTTCCTATACTCTCGGGCTCAAGTTTGGGTAACATTGGCCCACCGTCGCCTCTGACAACGAGGAGATACTTCAGACCCAAATCAGACGCCCGTTGCAGAACACCGTCTAGCTCTTTATGGCTGTGAAAAGTGTTGAGGTTCATCACCGTTCTCTGAGGATGAATAGGCAGGTCACAGAATTCTATTGCTTCCAACAAACTATACCGGAGCTGCCCCATGGGGTTGTCCGGGATAGAAGCTCCAAATCCTGAATCGTAGATTTTTCTGTACCTCTCTCCAAAAGATTTCATCTGTCTTTGTGACTCGTCCAAAGAAGCTCTCTTGGGAGTAAGAATCTCAACAAGATAAACACAATCAAACATTGTTGAAGCCTATAAAAATACTGTTACCATGTTCTCGTGGCAAAAAAGGATGAACACACACTCCATCCAACCTCATATCGGACTGAATTATCTCATGATGGAGGTTGCTTTTCAATCCGAAACATGTAGCCCTGATGGTTCATGAATTGCCTGCTGCGACCTTGAAACTGGAAACCCGCTTGCGGGACTGAGCGCAGCGCAGCGAGCGCGAATTATATGGCCGTCCTTCTGGGCGTCCTCGGGTGTTTTTTCGACTTCGCTCAGGACAGGCGGTCCCTACGACGTACCGTTCAGGTACGCCTCGGATCCAACACCCTGCGGTTGCCCATTGGCACGGCCATCTTCACGGTCTCGCCACAGCAATTCATAAAACATCAGGCCTAGAATTCTTTGTCTTTTACATGTTCTTCATAAAAGCGTCGAAAACATTCAAAATTACTCGCTGAGAGAGAATACTCACGTCTTCCTACTTTGCACTTTACTTCTTCAGCATAGGTTATCCCCTTGAGTTGCTCAGGAGTAATTTCGTACACTGCCATTTCCATGCCCCACCAACGAGCAAGTGCGCTTTGAAGTTCTATCTTGCCCAAGCTTATCAATTCCATATCTTTGCCATCAGCTGTCATGATTAAGGTTTCGGCAGGCTTTGCAAAAAGCCAGTCCAGTCCTTTGTAGATAATCACGAGTTGGAGCTTGTACTCTTGTTTTTTCCTGATGAGCCATATGTTTAAATCCAGACTGGCTCCTAACTCATTGTTTTCAGTTTTTATGGCGGTAAAGTTACCATTTTCGTCTACTTCAGCTCTCATTGGACAAGTTGCAGGAGTAGCTGATTCCGGTTGGTGAGTTTTCCTGGAGCATCCAAGTTGAAAGGCCATTAATATAGGAAGAACAAAAAAAATCAGAAATATATTGCTTCTCATCATTACACTCGTTTAATTTTGTAAGGTTCTCGTGCTGAGTAACCCAGCTTATCATCTCTCGTACTGCCTTGTTCCATGTCTTGTATGAGTGGGCCTATTTGAGTTCGAGCAGCACTTCTGATGAGCTCTAACTTGAGCTTGGTCTCATCTGCTGGAGGTGCCTCTCGCAGCATATCAATTACTATACCAGCAAGATCACTCAAAGCCATGCAATAATCAATGGATTTACAGCTGATATCCAGCATCCAAAAACTCCTGCGCCTGAATATATGCAGAACGGTCTCACCCCGGTCATTTAGCTTGATAATAACCTGAGAAGCTTACCAAATACTTACCAAATAATTGTAATTTAATCAGGATTGCTCTGGAGGAGATCTCTCCAGTTTGAGGAGATTGTACATATTGATTGGACGCAGATGTGATGAGAGCTATGAGGTAGGGGCATCCTCAGTTCCGAGCCAATTGTGTGCTTCCTCTATACTACTGAAGACCCGTATCTCAAATGGCAGAGTCATCGTGTCTGTAATGAGTTGGTACATCCTGGCAAGTCCGAAGGGCCTGCCTTCACGGGCCACCAAGGCTGTCTTTCCACCTATTCGGCTCGTGAGATTGAGGGTGCCCACCGAACGTGCAAGATTCCATACCTCGCTATCGGTCGCTTCTATCTCTCCTTTGCGCAAGTCCCATACGCTATAGAGTGTTACTTCACCAGCATAGAATGAGCGGATGGCACGGGCGAACTCACTGGCGGTGATCGTTCCACTCACGGTAAAAATAGTTAGCTTCTTTGATTTATCGACTTGAGTCTCGATCATGTAAGACCCAATTAATTATGTGAAAAATGATCAAACCAAGCAAAACAATCCAAAGTGGTTATTGTCCTTTCATTTAAACTCGGTTGGTTTTCAATCTGGCACAGAATGATGCGAGCAGTCAAGTAAGGACTGTCGAAAATAGAAAGCCCCTCGACACTTTGTCTCTTCAGAATCGAGGGGCTAGTGAAATCCCCACTGACCTACGCTGACCACCGTTATAGTTGGTCGCAAGCCTATGGGGACTTAGGGCTAATAAGCCCGTGCTTCATAGTCTGCAGAATAGAAGATTTTGGTCAACCCTGTCAATACTGGAAAAATAATGAGAAAGGCATGAGATAAAATCACTCATTCTGTGATTTATGCCGGCCAGTAAGCAATCGAGAAGGAGTGCGGTGGGCAGTATGGACGGGTGGGAGCGGATTCTGGATTCCATCCCTCATTGACACTTTCCCCTCCGGGAACTCAGCACAGAATTTAGTAGTTTGATCTCAAAAGGAAAAGTGTGGATTAAAGTATGTAATTCACAGTTTAGAAAGAAAACGGGATAAGAGTATAGCCTTCTCTGATTCGTCCCCTCACTTCAGGCCTGCCTTACGCAAAGCATCTCTTGCTTTTTCAACATCCACTTCTTTGCTTCTCATTTTTTCGACAGAAAACTTTGGATTTACCCTTAGCACTTCAGCGGCTTGAGCCCGGGCTTTTTCATCCTGTCCTGCAAAGCTATAAATCTGAGTTAGTATCACATGGGCTAAAAAAGAATTGGGCTTTTGACGGACTGCTCTCTCACCCCATTTTATTGCTTCCTCGTATTGCCCAGTCATGGCATAGGACTTTCCTAAGCCAAACAAATAATTATTCGGTGGGATAGGATTAAGACGTATGGCTATCTTATATTCTGGAATAGATTCCTCATACCTACCAGCAAACCTGAGTGTATGGCCCAGTTTCATATGAGCATCAGCTGAATTGCGATTAAGTTCCACACCGTGCTCCGCTGTGGCAACGGCCTTATCATGCTTCCCTATTATTGACAACATAAAGCCTAAA
>JASFGC010000092.1:0-11163 GCA_050123975.1 Syntrophobacterales bacterium
AGCCCCATGGCTGGGCCATACCGGGCGGGTTTGTGGACTACGGCGAATCTCTCGAGGATGCGGCCCGGCGGGAAGCCCGAGAAGAGACCTCTTTGGATGTGGAGCTAATCGGGCAACTTGGTGCCTACTCTGCTCCCGACCGCGATCCGAGACACCATACTATTACTGTAGTTTTTCTGGCTCGAGCCGGCGGTGAACCGAAGGCCAGAGACGATGCCAAAGAGGTGGGAGTGTTTACCGAAAAAGATCTGCCCTCACCCCTGGCTTTCGATCATGCTCAGATCCTCTTTGACTATTTTGCTCTGAAAAAAGGATTGTAATCGTGCTTCCGGGCTATCCGTGAAACTTCTCTTGCAACTTCTTCTCTACCGCCTCTGGCACCAGGCCGGTCACGCTCCCCCCCGCCTGAACCACCTCTTTTATTATTCTCGATGAGATGTAGATCCAGCGAGCTCCTGTCATCAGGTACAGGGTTTCCGGCTTACGGCTCAGTTTTCGATTCATCAGGGCCATTTGAAACTCATACTCAAAGTCACTTACGGCCCGCAATCCCCTGAGAATGGCCATAGCGCCACACTGTTCAACGTAGTCCACGAGCAGTCCCTTGAAGCTGTCTACCCGAATACGATCAGGCTTTTGGTGATCTTTGAGACTAGCGCGGATAAGGTCGAGACGTTCATCAAGAGTAAAAAGTGGCTGTTTTGCTGGATTCTCAGCAACCGCGATGATGATGTTGTCGAAGATCTTGAGGGCTCGGTCCAACAAATCCAGATGCCCATTGGTAATCGGGTCAAAAGATCCGGCATAGACAGTGACTCTTTTGTCTTTCATTGTTTTCTATTCTCCCCTCAGGTAAAAACTAACCGCCGTACTCCCATAATGGCGGATTTCTTGGCGCTGGAGACAGCCATACGTTGAAGTGAGATTCTCCTCAGTGGCATGCTCGCTGACCACGGTAGCAGTGGCATTCAAAAGCGTGCCTTTGCCGAGTTGTTCCAGGCAGCGCTGGTTCAATCCCCGCCCGTAGGGCGGATCCAGAAACACCAAATCGAAATGGTAACCACGTCGTATGAGCCCCTTGAGGCCACGGCGCAGGTCCAGTCTGAAGAGTTTGGCGTGCTGGGGATTACCGCAAGCGGCCAGATTACGATTAATCAGCTTTACGGCTCCAGGGTGTTGATCCACCATGACTACAAAACCGGCACCGCGACTGAGTGCTTCGAGACCCATGGCTCCTGTACCAGCAAAGAGATCCAGAACCCAGAGTCCAGTCAAATCAAAACCGATAATATTAAAGATGGCCTCCCGCACTCGCTCGGCTGTAGGTCGCATGCTTTTGCCCTTTGGGGTCGTCAGCCGCAGGCCTCGATGCTTACCAGCGATAATTCGCAATGTGGACCTCAACCACGGAAAAGCCAAAAGAGCGCGATACACCAGGTCACAACTACTGCCAGACTCAAGAAGTCTACTTTGGATAGACGCATATGCTTTAGAGTCTGTTTCTCAGTAATCTGCCCATAGCCCCGGACGGCCATGGCAGTGGCAAGTTCATCAGCGCGCCAAAGGACATTATAGAGAAGAGGAAAAAAAATACTATGAAATTTTTCCAAACGGTTACGCCAGGTTCCAGAATGAAGATCAATGCCGCGTGCCATCTGGGACTCAGCAATCCTTTCTGCCTCTTGGCCGAGAATGGGGAGAAAGCGGATGCAGAGGAGCATTGCCAAGCATAACTCTGCAACTGGAATGCGGACTCGGGCAAGAGGACTACCAAACTTCTCCAGAGCCCGAAGCAGTTCCAGAGGTGAGGTGGTCAGGGTTAGGATAGAAGAGAAGAGGATGAACAGAGAAAGTTGGCCGCCAATACGGACTGCTTGATGGAGCCCTTCCCAGGTAATATTCAACGGTCCCAAATCAAAAGGCAAAAGCGGTCGGCCTGAGGTAAAAAACAATTGCAAGCAGGCAGTCAAGACGAAAAGCCAGACGAACGGCCGCAACCCTCTCAGGACTGTGGCCAAAGGCAGGTGGGCACGGTGGATCAACCAAAGAGAGCCGAGAAAAAAAAGGGCTAGGCCCAGCAGTTTATCAAGTGCAAAAAGCGTAATCCCAGCGAAACACAAACCTATGAGCTTAATCCGGGGATCAAGTGTGTGAATGGGAGAACTCGTCGGGTAATAGTGGCCCAGGGTAAGGTCTCGAAGGAATATCATGAAACGTCCGTTGTCAGTGGTCTAAAGTCGCAAAGCGCATAGAGCATAGCGCATAGCGAAAAAAACAGTAAAGGAAAAACAGCAAATCGTGGCCAGTTATAGAGCCAGTACTTGACGTTCTCATCATTGAACTTTTACTGTTTACCAAACGCTATGCGCTTAGCGCTCTGCTCTTTGCTGCGAACGTAGTGAGCCAACGACGGACAACGGACAACTGACAGCGCTAGAGGTATTCCTTTACCAAGAGTTCTGCGATCTGCACGGTGTTAAGTGCGGCACCCTTGCGAATATTATCGGCTACGATCCAGAGGTCGAGCCCATTTTCATTGGAGATGTCCTCTCGAATCCTTCCCACCAGGGTGTCGTTGATGCCGGCTGCTTCCGAAGGCATTGGATAGATGCGCTCATCCGGATTGTCCATCACTCTCACCCCGGGAGCCTGAAAAAGCAGAACCCGTGCCTCTTTCGCAGATAGCTTGCGTTCGGTCTGAATATTCACCGCTTCCGAGTGGCCATAGAAGACAGGAATGCGTACGGTGGTAGCGCTTACCCTAATCTTGGGATCCTCCATGATCTTATGGGTCTCATAAACCATTTTCATCTCTTCTTCGGTATAGCCATTTTCCAGGAAGCTGCCGATATGAGGAAAGCAGTTAAAGGCGATCCGGTGAGGATAGACCTCGGGCGTAGCTTCTTGAAAGCTCAAGAGATTTCTTGTCTGCTCTGTCAATTCATCCATGGCGCTCTTTCCGGTTCCCGAGACCGCCTGGTAGGTTGACACCACCACCCGCTCAATTCCCACGGCGTCATAGATGGGCTTCAGCACTACCACCATCTGAATAGTAGAACAGTTTGGGTTGGCGATGATGCCTTTATTGCGATAGTCGGCGACAGCGTGAGGGTTGACCTCGGGTACCACCAGCGGTACCTCCGGATCCATCCGCCAACCGCTGGAATTGTCGATTACCACACAACCAGACTCAGCCGCTGCCGGCGAGAACTTTTTGCTCGGTCCAGCACCTGCCGAGAACAGAGCAATATCTACTCCTTGGAAAGAATCCTCGCGGAGTTCCTCAACGTGCAGGCTTTCACCGCGAAAATCGAGAGTCTTTCCCAAAGAGCGGGAGGAGGCCAGGAGTTTGAGGGACGCCACCGGGAACTCCTGCTCCTCAAGAATCTGAATCATCTCATTTCCCACCGCGCCCGTGGCGCCGGCTACCGCTAGATGATATTCTTTTGCCATGGGTATTTACCTTTCTTGAGCTGCAAATCAGCAGAGCGCAGAGCGCCAAGCGCATAGCGAAAAAAATTACTCTCGACCCTCTGATCTCTGCTGTTAGCGATCAAATCCTCCTCGCATTTACCCGCTTGCGCCAAAAAAAGGAAGGGGTTGCCGAGCTTGTACTCGTTAGACTTCAGCAATGTAGTTGGCCACCAAATCACCAACCTCTTGGGTAGTATAACCCATGCGACCGGCGTCCATGCTTTTCAAGTCATCTTTTACTACACGCTTGATGGCTTCCTCCACCTGACGACTAGCATCTTCTTCGCCCAGATTATCCAGGAGCATGGCCAAAGCAGCAATCGCTGCCAGAGGATTGATTACACTCTTCCCGGTGTATTTAGGGGCAGAACCTCCAATGGGCTCGAACATGGACACCCCGTGTGGATTTATGTTGCCCCCGGCTGCTATGCCCATACCACCCTGAATCATTGCCCCCAGATCGGTAATAATGTCGCCGAACATATTGTCGGTCACAATTACGTCGAACCATTCTGGATTTTTCACCATCCACATACAGATGGCATCCACATGGGCATAATCTGTTTCGATATCCTTGTACTCCTGGGCTACTTCGTTGAAAGTTCGCTCCCAAAGGTCGAAAGCGTACGTCAGTACATTGGTCTTACCGCAAAGCGTTACCTTCTTACGTCCCTGGCGCTGGCAAAGCTCAAAGGCATAGCGCACACAGCGCTCCACGCCTCTACGCGTATTCACCGATTCCTGAATGGCAACCTCATCCGGGGTACCCTTTCTCAAAAAACCACCACTGCCAACATAGAGACCTTCGGTATTCTCTCTAACCACCACACAATCGATGTCTTCAGGGTTCTTGTCCCGCAACGGTGTCCAGACACCTGGATAGAGGACGACAGGGCGTAGATTTATATACTGATCCAGGGCAAACCTGATTGTCAACAAGATACCCTGCTCCAAAATTCCGGGCTGAACCTCAGGGTGACCGATGGCACCCAAGTAGATGGCGTGCACTGTTTGCAGTTCCTGAAGAACTGAATCAGGCAGGGTTTCACCAGTTTTGAGATAGTGGTCCCCGCCAATGTCATAGGAAACCAATTCGTAGGAGAAGCCATTACGTTCGGCAACCACTGCAAGGGCCTTGAGCCCTTCCGCTACCACCTCAGGACCGGTGCCATCGCCCGGAATCACGCCAATCTGATAAGTATTAGACATCTACCACTCCTTCATCCCTCAATTATTCGCGCTCGCTTCGCTTCCGTCTTCGCTAAAGCTTCGACGAGACACGCCGCTCAATCACCGCCCCATCGAGCGGGGCCCCGGTTTCCGGAATTCCTCAATCTCTTACTCCCTCAATCTCTTCATTACATAGGGAATCAGACCGCCTCCGGCCACTAACTCTTGCATAAAGGGCGGCACCGGCTGTGCCTTGTAGGTAAGGTTTCGACTCTTGTTGACAATAATACCAGTTGCCAGATCTATCTCTAACTGTTCGCCCGTGACAACATCTGCCGCCGCCTCCTCTGACTCCAAGATGGGCAGACCCATATTAAAAGCGTTACGGTAGAAAATGCGAGCGAAGCTTGCGGCAATTACGCAGCTTACCCCGGCCGCTTTAATAGCAATGGGGGCGTGTTCTCGGGAGGAACCGCAGCCAAAGTTACTATCAGCGACGATAATATCACCCGGTGAAACCTTCTGAGCAAACTCGGGATCAGCGTCCTCCATACAATGTTGGGCAAGCTCTTTCGGATCCGAAGTGTTCAGGTAGCGAGCTGGAATAATGGCATCAGTGTCAATATCAGTCCCAAATTTCCACGCCTTGCCAGTAAATCTCATAATCTTCTCCAAAGGTGCTCAGGTGTTCAAACCACGAAAAGAGCGAAAGCGAAAGAGATGTGTGATGTGAGATATGGGATGTGAGATTCAAAAAGGCTTCTCTATCGCACATCCCACATCCCACATCGTCTACCGATTCGTGTCATATTCTTTGCGTCGCGACGGATAAACCTACAATTCCTCTGGGCCGGCGATGCGGCCCAGCACAGCCGAAGCAGCAGCCACGGCAGGAGAGGCCAGATAGACTTCGCTTTCCGGATGACCCATTCGCCCTACGAAATTCCGGTTCGTGGTGGCCACGGCCCGCTCCCCAGCAGCGAGAATTCCCATATAACCACCCAGACAGGGACCACAGGTCGGGGTGCTTATGGCAGCCTCTGCCTCCAGAAAAACTGTGAACAGACCCTCCTCCATGGCCTGGCGGTAAATGGCCTGGGTGGCAGGAATGATGAGGCAACGCACCCTGGGCGCCACCTTGCGACCTTTTAGTAACTGAGCAGCCAATCTCAAATCCTCAATGCGACCATTGGTACAGGAGCCGATCACAACCTGATCAATGGGAATCTCATTCAAGGATGAAACCGGTTGACTGTTCGCTGGGGAAGGTGGCAGGGCCACTTGTGGTTGGATCTCATCAACATTGTAGGTGATGACCTGCTCGTACTCAGCGTCAGCGTCGCTTTGGTAAAATTGGTAAGCGCGCTGGGCTCTTTCCTCCACGAAAGCTCGGGTACACTCGTCAGGTGCTATAATGCCGTTTTTAGCCCCTGCTTCAATGGCCATGTTGGCCATGGTCAGCCGTTGATCCATGGAGAGTTGGTCAATGACAGGACCGGTGAACTCCATGGCCCGATACCGAGCACCGTCAACGCCAATCTGGCCAATGGTATAAAGAATAAGATCCTTGCCAGTAACCCAGGGACGCAGATTCCCCTGGAAAATAAACTTGATGGAGGCCGGGACGCGGAACCAGGTCCGGCCGGTTATCATAACCGCCGCGAGATCCGTACTGCCAACGCCGGTGGCAAAAGCGCCGAGCCCTCCGTACGTACAGGTGTGGCTGTCTGCCCCCACCACTACATCTCCGGGGAGGACCAATCCCTGTTCAGGGAGGAGCGCGTGTTCGATGCCCATCCGACCCACCTCATAAAAATGAGGCAATTCGTGCTCGACGGCAAACTCCCGCAAAAGCTGACATTGGGTGGCAGATTCAATGTCCTTGTTGGGCACGAAATGGTCGGGGACAAGGGCGATCCTGGCCACGTCATAAAGCTTTTCGGCGCCCGCTTGACGGAACCGCTCAATGGCAATGGGCGCAGTAATATCGTTGGCGAGGGAAAAATCAACACTGACTTCGATGAGTTCTCCCGGTTCTACTTTGTTCAAGCCGGCGTGGGCCGCAAGAATTTTCTCGGTAATCGTCATTCCCATGGTAGCTACCTTTGGCAATAATCACATGATGTGTCTGCTGTAACTGGCGACACAAAAAAGCTATTGACCTCACTGTAAAGCTGTAAAGAAAAATTTCCCCTTCCTGGATGTTGCCTGGGAGGGGAATTAATGTATCAGTCTTGACTGACGAAGTGGAAATAGTCTGTTACAAGACTTCGGGCACTCAAGTTCACTTCCGTTACTTGAGTGGTGGGAGGCAGCCTCTATCCCGTTCCGTTCTTGCCCTTTACCATCTCCTTCTGGGTATCCGGTTGTTGTTCAACGGGTTTTTTGCGGCTTTGGAATAGGCCATGCACGTAACCAAAAGGACCTGAACTCACAAAGACAAGGCCCAGAGTAAAGAGCATGATGGAGGGTTGGGCAGCGATTACCGACAAAAGCAAGATTATCAAGAACAGCGTCCGAAAAGGCATACGCTGGAATCCATCAAACTCTTTGAAGCTTGTGTACGGGATGCTACTGACCATGAGAAAGCCCAGCACGTAGGTCATGGTCAGCAACAGGAAATGCTTTGTGGGGCCACTACCTCCCATACGGTAAAAAAACATCACGGTTGTGGCCACCATCAAGGCGGCTCCAGGAATGGGCAGTCCCACGAAATGCTTCTTGGGAGTCGAGCCAGTCTGCGTGTTGAAACGGGCCAACCGCAGGGCGCCACAGGCAACAAAGAGGAAAGCCGCTCCCCATCCCAACCGGCCGAATGGTTCGAGCGCCCACATATACACAAGCAGCGCCGGTGCCACGCCGAAAGCCACCAGATCCGCCAGAGAATCATACTCCACGCCAAAGCGGCTGCTTGAGCCAGTGAGACGCGCCACCCTGCCATCAAGAATATCGAAGAGAATGGCAAAAAGAATCGCAATTGCCGCCGTCCTAAAGTCGTGATTGATGGTTGCAACAATGCTGTAAAAACCGCAAAATAGGTTGCCGGTGGTAAGCAGGTTCGGAAGCAGATAGATGCCTCGTCTCTTCTGTCGTGGCTTTTTGGTTCTCCGTTTTACTTGTCTTTTAGGTGATGACATAAGATACTCTCTCCTGCTTTCACACGCTGCCCCTTGTTTACTGCCAACCGGCTGTCAGTGGGAACGAAGACGTCTAGCCGGGAGCCAAAACGAATCATCCCAAAACGGTCGCCCCGCTGAACCCGCTCACCCGGCTTTATCCAGCAGTCAATTCGCCGGGCGACCAAGCCGGCAATTTGGATGAAAACTATTTTTTCTCCCCCAGAGATGTTCAAAATCACTGCATTGTGTTCGTTGTCTCTGGAGGCCTTATCCACATGGGCAGCAAAAAATGTGCCCTTTTCATAATGAAGGCTTTCCACCTCTCCAGAGAAAGGTATACGGTTCACGTGGACATTGAAGATTGACATAAATATGCTGATCTTCAAGGTCTCTTTGTTCAAAAACCTATCTTCAAATACTTTCCCGGCGAAAATGATTCGTCCATCAGCCGGGGCCAACACCGCCTGTGGGTCCTGCGGTATGGTCCTTTCAGGGTCTCGGAAGAAGTTTATCACCAAAAGCGTTACGATGAAAGTCAGTACAGTCAAAATCGTCCAGTCCAAGAGACCGAACACAAGTAACAGCACCGCAAGGCCAATAATGTATGGTGAGCCTTGCTTGGCAATGGGCAATCGTCTCATGGCACCGATGTCGAAAATCTGGAAGTATCCATTCGTGCACGAATACACTGGCGAAAACAGACGACCGCACGAGCTTGGTCATATCTGCGGTCGCAGTCACGCCGGGGCGCGATAAATTGTCCGGGCTATGACTTCTTCAGCCAAGGCATCATGGCACGAAGTTTGGCGCCCACCTCTTCAATGGGGTGTTCTTTCTCCGCCCGTCGCAAGGCATTGAAAACGGGGCGACCGGCCTGATTTTCCAGAATCCACTCCCGAGCGAACTCACCGCTCTGGACTTCAGCCAGGATCTCTCGCATCGTTTCCCGGGTTTCTTCCGTAATGATACGTTGGCCCCGAGAGTAATCCCCATACTCGGCTGTATCGCTCACCGAGTAGCGCATAAAGGATATGCCTCCCTGGTAAAAAAGGTCAACGATAAGCTTCAGCTCGTGCAAGCACTCGAAGTAAGCGATCTCCGGCTGGTAGCCGGCCTCCACCAGGGTATCAAAACTTGCCTTGACCAACTCTGACACTCCACCACAAAGAACCGCCTGTTCCCCGAAAAGATCGGTCTCGGTTTCTTCTTCGAAAGTGGTTTCAATTACCCCGGCACGAGTGGCTCCCAACCCTTTCGCGTATGCGAGAGCCGTGTCTAGGGCATTGCCGGTGGCATCCTGGTGAATGGCAACCAAGGATGGTACGCCCGCTCCCTTTTCGTATTCGCTGCGCACCAAATGTCCCGGACCTTTGGGGGCAATCATAACCACATCCAGGTGTGCCGCAGGTTGGATCTGGCCGAAGTGGATATTAAAGCCGTGTGAAAAGACCAGGGTTTTACCCTCGGTCATGTGGTCGGCAACTTCTTTTCGGTACAGCATTGCCTGGACGTCGTCTTGAGCGAGGATCTGGACTACGTCGGCGCGGCTCGAAGCCTCAGCGGCTGTGAGGGGTTCGAAGCCATGTTCTTTCGCCAGGTCATAATTGGGGGTGCCCTCAAGTTCGGCGACGATGACATCCAAGCCACTATCCCTCAAGTTTTGTGCCTGGGCGTGGCCCTGGCTGCCGTAGCCAATGATTGCCACTTTTTTTCCTTTCAGCGCGCCCAGATCGGCATCGGAATCATAATAGATTTTCACTGTGTCCTCCTGTTGCTCCGGTAAAGAACCGGGAACGATAGGTCCCGTCCCTACTTTTTAGCGCTGTTTTTTCTACTGCGGGCAATAGCGACTTTGCCGGTGCGGACCACCTCAACAATACCCAGATGACTCAGCAGGTCGAGAATCGCTCGGATCTTGCCCTCGTCACCGGTCACTTCAATGGTGAAGAAATTCGGACTGACATCCACCACCTTGCCCCTGAAAATATCCACAATGCGGAGTGCTTCAGCCCGGGTATTGGCCTCAGCCTTAATCTTGATCAGGACCATTTCCCGGTCCACAAATTTCACTTCGCGAAAATCGATCACCTTGATCACATTAATAAGCTTGTTGAGCTGCTTGACAATCTGCTCCATGATCATTTCGTCACCAGTGGTCACCAAGGTGATGTGGGAAACTTGCGGATCAAGGGTTTCGGCCACGGTTAGGCTTTCAATATTAAAGCCCCTGCCGCTGAATAATCCAGCCACCCGGGAAAGGACACCGGGCTGATTTTCCACCAGGACCCCAAGGGTATGCCTCACGACATTTCTCCTTTTACGCCAATGTTAAGGTAAACGGTAAACAGTTTCACAACCACCGCCTCATTTGTTGAGCAACCGGTCTTCGCTTTGCTGGGAACTCTGTGACCTGGAAACTGGCGGGTTGTTAGACCAAAAGCATTTCCGTCATCGCTGCCCCAGCAGGAACCATGGGATAGACACATTCTTCCGGATTGACCACAAAATCCATAATTACCGGCTTGGGCGAAGCGAACCCTTCGCGGATAACCGCTTCCACCTCATCGGGCTTTTGGGCTCGTAGCCCCAGAGCACCATAGGCCTCAGCAAGTTTAACGAAATCTGGCGCAATCTTGAGGCAGGTAGCGCAGTAGCTTTTCTCGTAGAAGAGTTGCTGCCACTGCCGCACCATCCCCAGATATTGGTTATTCAGAATTGCCACCTTCACTGGCAAGTTGTTCTCCACCGCTGTGATCATCTCCTGAATGCACATCTGAATGCTGCCATCTCCAGCAACATCAATGACCAATCGGTCAGGAAAGGCAGCTTGGGCGCCGATGGCAGCCGGGAGGCCGTAACCCATAGTGCCCAGTCCGCCAGAAGTGAGCAAAGTACGGGGCTTGGAAAAATGGTAGTATTGGGCCGCCCACATCTGGTTTTGGCCAACCTCGGTGGAAACGATGGCCTTGCCCTCAGAGAGTTCGTAGAGTTTTTCGACCACATATTGAGGTTTAATCAAATCGTTTTTTTGTTCATACGCTAAGGGATACGTTTCTTTCCATTTCTGGATCTGATCCAGCCAGGGCTTCCTGACCTTCTCCAAGTCGTCTATGGGACTTTCTTTGACCAGTTTGAGGAGCTTCCTGAGCGCGTCCTTGCAATCTCCAACAATGGGTACGTCGACCTTAACGTTTTTGCTTATCGAGGTCGGATCTATGTCAACGTGAATAATCTTGGCCGATGGGGCGAACTCATCGAGCTTGCCGGTTACTCGATCGTCGAAACGGGCACCGATGGCAATGAGTAAATCAGCACTTCCCACCGCCATGTTGGCCCGGAAGGTACCGTGCATCCCCAACATCCCGAGCCAGAGCTCGTGAGGGGCAGGAAATCCCCCCAA
>JASFGC010000093.1:0-11137 GCA_050123975.1 Syntrophobacterales bacterium
AGTACCAAATGGATTAATACACTTTTTAGATTTCTGAATGAGATATAGACAAAGCCTCAAATCCCCAGGTCAAGATTAGATATAAGTTCTGCATTCACCTCTGACGCTATGCGCTCTGCGCTATGCGCTATGCTTAATACCATGATAATTCGTTCGGCCAAATTTGTGTGCAGTGCGGTGACCCCGGAGCAGTATCCACCCGATGACCTTCCCGAAGTGGCTTTCGCCGGCCGTTCCAATGTAGGCAAATCATCTCTCATCAACAAGATACTGA
Organism: Syntrophobacterales bacterium; assembly: GCA_050123975.1. Taxonomy (GTDB): domain Bacteria; phylum Desulfobacterota; class Syntrophobacteria; order BM002; family BM002; genus BM002. Next base: position 275 of record JASFGC010000093.1, read on the forward strand.
ACCGCAAAAAACTGGTACGCACCAGCAAGACTCCAGGTCGCACCCAGCTCCTCAACTTTTTTGAAATTAATGAGCTCTGGCGCTTTGTGGATCTTCCAGGGTACGGCTATGCAAAAGTTCCTAAAGAAGTTCAAAAACGCTGGCGCCCAATGGTGGAGAACTATCTGAGGACCAGGGTCAACTTGCGAGGTATGGTGTGGCTTTTGGATATCAGGCGGGAGGTATCCAAAGAAGATCTGACCCTCTGGGATTGGCTGCGAACCAAGGAGCTAACGGTGATAGTCGTTATCACCAAGGCGGACAAGCTCTCAAAGAATAAACGCAACAAACAGGCAGCCAGTATTGCCAAGAGCCTTGGGATGAAAGCACGGGAACTGATACAGTTTTCTGCCATCTCTGGCGAGGGTAAAAACGAGATTTGGCAGGAGTTATTGAGGATTCTCGAATCTCAATAGCTGATAGCTGATGGCTGACAGCTGACTGCTGATAAATGAGCAATGCCAGATGAGAAATGACAAGAGAGAGATTCATGAGAGCAGTAATACAAAGGGTAAAAGAAGCAAGCGTACAGGTTGAGAACCAGGAGGTGGGCAGTATCGACCACGGCATCCTGGTTCTTCTGGGAGTGGGCCAAGATGACGGGCCAGGGGATGCAATCTATATGGCAGAGAAGGTGGTCCACCTGAGAATCTTTGCTGATGAGCAGGGCAAAATGAATCGCTCCCTGTTAGATGTGGGTGGTGGCCTTTTAGCCGTTTCACAGTTCACCCTGTGGGGTGACTGTCGAAAGGGGAGGCGGCCCTCTTTCATAGCAGCGGCGGAACCGAGTAAGGCTGAAGAACTATACGAGGCTTTCGTCCAACATGCCGGAAGCCTGGGCGTGACTGTAGCCACAGGGCGGTTTCAGGAGATGATGGAAGTATCACTGGTCAATGACGGACCAGTGACGTTGTTGATTGACAGCAAGAAAGCGTTCTAGTCAAACTAGGCACTAGGAACTAAGAACTAGGCACTGGGCATGGAGCATGCTCCATGCGCATCGGAGAGCAAAATGAAACGGTTTTTTGCTTTAACTACCCAGAGAAGAACAGACAATGCACAACGAAAACGGACCGACATTACCGCTTTCTGAAGATGAACTGCTTCCGTGTGCGATCATCATCGATAGGGAAGGGGACTGGCACTACCGCGGTAGTCGTATGGAGCGAGGTGACATTGTCTCCCACCTCTGTCAGCATATGCGCAGAGACGAGGCCAGCGGTCTGTATATTATTCAGGTGGGAAAACAGAGGTGCTATCTCGAGGTTGAGGATACCCCCCTGGTTATTACCAGTGTTTTGCATACCGAAGAAAGAGAAGGAGATAAGCCAGAACAGTTACTGGTGGCCATAAAACATCTCGAGACGCCCAAGCCTTTGGTCCCAGAAAGTCTATGGATTGGCGAGCAAAACGTGCTTTATTGCAAAGTAATGGAGGATGGGATACCTGCTCGATTCCTGCGTCCAGCCTACTACCAGTTGGCAGAGTATATCCATGAGGACGAAGAACAGAACCGATTTTACCTGTCGCTTGGAGCGAAACGTTTCTATATTGGCTAAGAATGGGTAGTAGAAAAACATCACCGGCGATTGTTTGCCTGCTAGCTTTCGTTGCATTGATATGTCTTGCCGGCCAAGTCTGGGGCCAATCATTTAGCCATCTCACGCTGGATCCAGACCGGGTGCTTTGGAGTAGATTGACTTTTCGAGCAAAAGGGGCTGTTGTCGATGTCGAAGTTGACGTTGGATTAGCTTTCTTTTCTGCGGCTGAATTTGAATCAATTTGGCGAACCAATCCCCGGTCCATTCCGGTACCATCTCTCAGCCAAAAAATCTATGCCATACAAGTAAAGAGGGTCATTGATCATATTTTTAGTCGACCAGTGACATTATCGAATCAGGTTTTATTTGAGCCTATTCAAGCAGCAGCTTTCCACAGGGTTAGATTGCGGCAAGGAAAGGATAATATCAAGAGAACCTATTGGTTCAGCCGGGAAGGAGTTCATCGGCTGCGGACAAAGCCTAGTAATAAGGGAGAGACCTCGGAAGATCCTGCCACATGGACTGATGCCAGGACAAGCTTCTACCCCTACGATCTGACTCAACTGGGGTGTTCTCAGGTTACGGATCCTCTGCTCCTTATATATCTTCTGTCCGCCGCTCGCATGGACAACAAGGGCGACAGCCTGTCGCTTTGCGTTTTCGGGAAGCAGCAACTGCATCGCGTACGAATGCGGGTTGAAGGATTGCACGCTCTTGAGGTTGATTATTCTGAGAAGAGGGAGGAGGGGAAAGTTCGGAAAAAGGGAAAGGTGGATGGCCTCAGGGTTAGCCTCGAGGCTCAGTCCCTACATCCAGACTTGAACGACGCGGAGAACTTTTCCTTCCTTGGATTTCATAAAGACATAACCATCGACATCGATCCCAAGTTACGCATCCCCCTCCAGGTTAGCGGTAGAATCCCCACGGTTGGCGCCGTGACAATGAAGCTGAGTGGAGTAGCAATACAAGAGCACTAATAGTAGAATACACTGGAGGATAGGAGAGAAATGAGATCACGCTGCTTCGTATTCACCCTCTATGTGAAGAATGAACTCGCCCTGCTTTTCCGCTGGCACTAGTTTGAACTTACCTGCGCCTTTAGTCCCAGTCAGCTTCCCAGTCCCGAGGTAAGTGGTCCATGTGCCCTCGGTTACTTTATTATCCCCATCCCGGCTGCCTTTAAAGCGGCTGTACGCTGTCCCATGCTGGAAGTGGGCCATAACATAACCCTCCATAAGGCCCCAGCCCCTGACCCGGTCATGGACGGTGACACTGCGCCGGGAGACGAACTCACCGGCTACGCCTATTTGGTAGTCAATAGGCTCCCCCTCCATTTCAACGATCATCATGGAGTGGTCAGGCTCGTCGTCAATCTCGAACGCTTCTCTCCTGGTAACCATGAGTTTATACTTTTCCTTCTTGACCATACTTTTCTCCTAATCAAGAAATCGTGGCTATATTGTCTTGACCCGGATGTTTCATATAAGCATCTTTGGGGCATCTCCCCGTATGGCTTTATTCTGAGAGGTAGCAGAGAGCAGCGCGACGAGAGTCTGTAGTCCGAAAAGTGTGGCCCTGGAGAAGTTGAATCAGAATGGGAGATTTACCCTTTTTCTAAATTAGGCTTCCGAGGCAGGCCATGTCAAGAAAAATCACCAGCCCGCAATAAAGAGGTTGCATAAAGGGAGAGGACCGAGTGCAATGAATACTGGAGACTGCCTAGGGAAGCAGTTGGTTTTTCTTGAGATCCCGAACCAACGCTTCGATTACGGCGTCGAAGAGCTTAATTTTTGACTTGGGATTTGCGGTTTTGGATGTGGCTGCCCAGATTAGTTTTTCCGTTTCGACATCATAGAGTTTCGTTTCCAATCCTACCCTCACGCTGGTAGTGTATTCCGCTGGCTGGTGGGACGCACCGTAGGCGGTGCTGTAATCTGTATAATACCTTCCTTGATAGTCATCCGGTCTCCCCTGTTCGCTCGTTGAGGGACTACGTATCTCTTTCTCTTTCAAACTAACCAGACGCGTTATGAGCACGGCATCAATATCCAGTTTTTCAATTGCAGCTAGTATGGCCTTTTTGTCTATCTTTTGATTTGATTCCATAACTGATGAACTCGCAACAGCCTGCACTCCCCCTGCCTGGAGTTTCTCCACGAACATGTTCTCAAAAGAGCGCCTGGTAGTCTCTTTCTTTGCCACCCCAATGACGAATAAATCTGAGAACGGCGCCCCCTGATACCCATCGTCTTTCCAGGTTTCCGATATCTTTGTGGTCGAGCAGGAAAAAAAGACAAAGCTGGCGAATAGAGCAAGAGTTGCACATTTGAAAAGTCTTTTCATTGATGACTCTCCCTTCCCGTTGAGAAAAAGTCAGGTTTGTCTTGTCATAGAAAATTCTAGTCCTCTAAACCAGGTCAGAGTTCAATGGCTTTATCGGGAAACATGTCCAGTGGTTTTGGAGTACTGGAGTCTTGGAGTATTGGAAAGAACTAGATCCCAAGAATCAATGATAAACATTTTTTACATTACTTTATTACTCCACCACTCCATCACCCCGGATGACTCCCTTACGGAGCTAAGACTCTGAAAGCCCCACTTGGGGGCGGCAAAAAGCCAGGACCTTTGGGCTTGGATTCTTTAGTTTGCTATCCGCTTATCACACTAGAGGTTTGGAGGCAAGGCGAGAATCGATTCTACAGGTGAGATCTTTGAAGGCTAAGTCTAACGATCAATCAAACCAATGAGTTCAGCGGCAAGATCCTGATCCAGGGTTTCAAGAATTCTGAGTTCCTTGCGTGCTGAAGATCTGTCACCAAGCAGCAAATAATTCAATCCCAAAGCAAAGTGTGCCTGGGCATATCCCGGCTTGATTCGGATCGCCTGTCTACAAATTTCCACCGCATCTCTGTTTCGGCCAAGCATGGTATAGGCTATGCTAAGACCCAGATAGGCTGCGGCATAATCGGGACTTAATTCAACTACTTTTTGAAAAGACGTGAGGGCGTCCTCCCATGTTTCGAGCTGGGAATATACAATACCCAAACCGAAGTAGGCCAGTTCATAATCAGGCTTGATTGCGGTGGCTTTCTTGAAAGCCTCAATCGCCTCGTGCCAACGCCCAAGATCGTGATATCGCAACCCTCGAGAATAATAGGTTGCCGCAGAGTTAGAATGGGCAGGAGTCTGCTGCTTGTCAGGAGAGATCTCTTCGCGAATCTGGTGTCTTTTGGCAGGGGGAGCTACAGCCGCTGCAAACGAGGCGATAGCCAAGCACTGCCACCAAAAAACAGCCAGAAAAGTAAGGAAAAGAACCTTGGTAATAACGAGATGCCAAGTTATGTGCTTCCGGCTTTCCATGAGACCGTCTTGAAAATGCTACAGCGAGCGCAGTCCCCGTAGTCCGCCTCAGGCGGACGGGGTTAGCGAGCGAACTAAAATAAAATGGAATCACTTCCTTACATTTCGAATCCCGCTTTTACGGGACAGGGAGCTTCAATTAAGAATGATGAAATTAAACCCTTTGGTTAGACAAGAACCATACCAGTTTGGGAGTTTACTTAAATCTGCTGTATTTTCTGCTACTTAAATGTAATTATAAGGTGAGCTAACCGAATATTCGTGGCAAGGAAGTTCCTAGATTTGGCAAAAAAAATCCACAAGTTGGCACTGTTGGGACAACAGGGAGGGACAGAGGGATCCTAGAGAGAACGATTGCAGTAAAAATTTTGCAGGAGTGTAAAGGTGAGATTGTGTGGACAATATGAAGCAGGATTCCATGCCTTATTAGAAGATGGTCTCCAGCTTCTGAGCCAGGACATAAAATCAATAAAAAAGTCTGATAATGAGCACACCTTTGTGTGACTTTATCGAGACACTTTTAGGGTGCTCAGCACTATGGACGTCGCGGTTTTTCCGTCTCTCCTTATCACCTGTATGAGCTTCTGCGTCTCTTCTTGTTCAACCGCTTTATAGCTTTCTCGTGTTTCAGCCTGTTTCTCTCACCTTTACTTAAATAATAACGATGCCTTTTTATTGAAGGCCCAACATTCCTTTGGAAGTCCCTTTTGAGTCGCTTGAGCCTTTTTTCAAAACTATGCAAGTTATGCCACCTTTCTTTGACTTTATTCCGGTAAAAGATTCTCTATACCATTAAAGTTTTGTGACGTTCTGGGCTGCGGGACCTTTTGTACCCTCTCCCACCTCAAAGCTCACCCTGTCACCTTCATTGAGAGTTCTAAACCCGGGCATGTTGATGGACGAGTGGTGAACAAATATGTCCCCGCCTTCATCCTGCTCGATAAAGCCATAACCTTTTCGTTCACTGAACCACTTCACTGTACCTTCAGGCATGCTCCCGACCTCCTTGGAGAAAGTGTTAAGATGGTCCCTATTCTCAAGCCTCTGCCATTAGAAAAATGATCCTTTAGACCAGCCGAATAAGGGATCTACAAGATTTCGAGTAGCTCAATCTTAAAAGCGAAATTCCCGCCCTTGAGATCGTGTGTTGATTTGAACATGCCAAACACTTGATCCTTTTCCAGGGTGGCGGTCTACTGAGGTGCAGCAATAGAAAGGGTGAGGTGGATCGCAGAAGTATTCCTTAAAAGTAGCAGGCAAAGAGAAAAGAATGCCAACAATGTCAAACCTAGCACTTCGCGGGAGCCGCTAGTATCTATGCTGAAATTACGTATTTCCTACCTATCATTGCATGTGGAGTGACAAATGCTCACTTTTCTGGGAAATTCTTCTCCACAATCTATAACTGCCCCAATCCTTAAGTTTCAACGCAGGGTATCAACAACGAGCCCAACAATCAACACTAAATCGCATCTTTTCGAAAAATCACGACAGTCTGCAAGGTTGACCGGACTTCATCAATTTTTTGCCTAAGTGTATTACCTCTCTCACCAGAATTTCAAAGTCTTTTCGTTTACTTCGATGGTTGGTAATCGCCACGCGCTTAAGAAAAAAATGAGATGGGTAAGGTTCCACCGTTAGTCTGTACTATTGAGCAGATTATAGGGCAGAAGTAAGATTGCTAGAAGCGTTTCAAAAACAGAGATAAGAATCATAATGAGGTAGCAGGGCATGGGTCTGGAGATCTGTTCCCAGTCAAGGTTCTTTATAGAACGCTTTTCAGACTGTTTTAAGCTGTGGTGTGGGCTTATTTTGTCTGTTCTAGCGGTTGATAATGTGCTCACGGTCTCACTCGCCTATAAAGGGGAATAAAATCTCTTGTGCCTCATGTTACCGCAACGAACATGCCAATTCCTGGGAATAAAAAATTATTCTGTTTCATTTTTCATAACCCATTAATAATATAAGGTTTTTTTCCTATGGAAATCTGAGAAATGTGTGAGGAGACTGTCGGCTTTTGACTGAAAAAGAGTTAACTAGGTTGGCAGTCTTTTGGTATAGTTAAGAAAAAGATTGTATTTTTAAGATGTTATGTAGTGACAACTAAGTTGGCAATCTGGTGCCAACAAGATTGGCAGATACAATCAGAAGCCATATCTTTGCATTTTTTTCATGAGACCATTTCTACTCAATCCCAATTCCTTCGCAACTCTGGTCTTATTGCCCCCGTGCTCTCGGAGCTTTTCCATCAGAACCGATTTTTCTAGTGTCTCAACCATTTCTTTCAAGGAACTCCGCATCTTGACTCCGTGGATTTCCCTGACTGAGTCATCGCGTATCTTGTCACTCAGGTTTGAGATTTCAATCTGATTGCTGTCAGTCACCATTGCGATGGCTCTTTCGATTTCGTTCTCCAGTTCTCTTACATTCCCGGGGAAGTGATACGATGACAAACAATCCATGGCTTCTTGGCTAAAGCCCGTGACAGGTTTCTTGGTCTTCTTGTTGTATTTGGCAACAAAATGGTTCGCCAATACCGGGATATCCCCTGTTCTATCGCGCAGAGGTGGGAGTTCAACGGCAAAGACCGAAAGTCTGTAAAAGAGGTCTTCCCGCAACCTTCCCTCTTTGACCTCGTTTTCCAGATTCTTGTTGGTGGCTGAAATCACCCTGACATCAACTTTCTTACTGCGATCCGATCCCAGGGGTTTGATCTCGCCTTCCTGCAGAACTCGGAGAAGACTGGTTTGCATCGCAGGTGACATTTCCGCCACCTCATCCAAAAACACAGTGCCCCCGTGGGCGATCTCAAAAAGGCCCTTCTTGTCTTTAACAGCTCCAGTGAAAGATCCTCTCTTATGGCCAAAGAGTTCGCTTGCGAGCAAGGTGTCAGGAATACCGCCACAGTTCTGTGAGACGAACGGCATCTTCTTACGGGGACCATTGAAATGAATGGTACGGGCGATAAGTTCTTTCCCTGTCCCTGTATCACCTTCAATGAGTACTGTTATGTCGGAGTCAATAACCCTCTCGCACAGTCTGAAAACCTCCAACATTCGCTCGCTGTTGCCTATGACCTGATCAAAACGATAGTGCCTCTCGACCTCTCTGCGCAGGTAGGCCACCTCGTTCTTGGTTTTTTTGATAACTTCATCTTTATCTTTGTTGATAAGCTGAAGCTCTCTATAGGCACTGTTGAGTTCAGTGCACATCCTGGCATTATCTAAGGCCATGGCAATTATCGGCGCCAGGGTTACCAGAAAATTGAAATCATTTTGGTCAAAATCACCCTTGATCTTATTGAGAACTTCAAGAACGCCGATGGTTTTTTCTTTCGTTTTAAGAGGCACCGCAACCATAGACGTGGTCTTGAATTCAGTGGCACTGTCAACGTCACTATAATGCCGGGGATCCTGAGCCACATTCAAGATTATTTCCGCTTTACCAGTGTTAAAAACGCTTCCCGCTATACCATGATCAAGGGGAATGCGAATCTCTTCTAGCTTGTCTAATCGCTCAGGTATATCACTAGACCAGCAGAAGACTAACTCGTCCTTATCTTCATCATGCAAGATGACTGACGTTGCCTCGGCGTGCATCACCGCCGTTATCTGCTTTATTATATGCAGAATCAGATCATCAACATTGAGATACTGATAGAGTGATTGGCTGATGTCCCATAGATACTTCAACTCTTGATGTTCACGGCTGTGCTCCGTGTCATCTCCGCGCTTCTTTTTTACTTTTTTGCTCATTGCACTCACCACCAAAAAAGTATTGGCCCCCCACGTAACCAGGTTAGAGAAAAATTCTTAATTATTTCAAAGTACCTTTGATACAGAAATCGTGTCAATCAGAAAAACCACCACCATGCGAACTTCTCCAGCGTCTCAGGAAAATGGATGGTTTCATCTTAAAGAGATTCTTTCTTTTCTCAAAAAAACCTCTCACAGTCAGCCGGCAGGAGTAATGCAACAAAAAATGGGCTGGCTAAAGACCAGCCCATTCACCAATTTGGACATTTTGTGATTCGCCAACGAAGAGGATTCTTGAACTATTGGGGCTACGGCGCCAACAGAAGCCTGGCGCCCGCCCTGAGAAAAGATCCCTCGATACGGTTTAGTTTCTTCAGAGTGGCTATGGGGACACCTGTTTTGCGGGCAATATGGCTCAAAGTCTCTCCCGGTCTTACGATGTAATGGCCAGAGGCGACTTGAGTACGTCCACGAGAATCCCTGCCTTCGAATTCTCGCAGAACCGTAGCCACTCTTTCCCCAGCTTCTGGAGGAACCCTAATTCTCATTTTCCCGGTGGGTAGCTCATGTCTAAGAATGTGAGGATTCAGCTCCTTGAGAACTCTGTAGTGGGTACCCAGGGCGGAAGCCATATCATTCAGATGGACCTGCTGGTTCACTTTAACTTCCACTGTGTCATAATCGAAAGGCTTGTACAGCTGTCCTTTGGGCAGATAGTAGCCGTAGCGCTCAGGGTTCTCCATGATGATTTTTACAGCGGTTATGCGAAAAATGAAACGCTCAGTCTCATCAGGAAGGTTGAGGCTATAGTAGTCGTTCACCTTTTGCTTTCTTATTTCTTTTTTGAGATGGTACTCTCCACAGTTATACGCTGCTAAAGCGAGAGCCCAGCTATCGAATGTGTTCCGCAGGTATTTAATATGGGTAAGAGCAGCATCAGTGGCTTGCTCAAAATCCAGTCGTTCATCGAGCAGGCGGTTCTTTCGAAGGCCGTAATGTCGACCAGTACGGGCCATTAATTGCCACAATCCGGAAGCCCCCTTGTTTGAACTGATGGTAGTGATAAGAGCACTCTCAGCCACGGCAAGATACTTTAGATCGTCTGGGAGTCCTTCCTCCGCCAGCTTTTGTTCGATGTAAGGAAAATAGCGTCCCGACCTCTTGAGCCACAGTATGACTTGAGGCCTGTTCCAAACAGCTATGGTGAATTCTCTATCCAGCTTTTCCAAAACAACGGGACTTTCGAGTGGAATCGGTTCATCGCAGAGACTAATTGAATGAGGAGGGCTAAGCCGTTTAGAATTGATCTGTTTGCTTTTCAGAGCAAAGGATGTGCAGGATGGAAGCAGAGCTATGAGCAAACCCAAAAGTAAAATGCGAGCGGATAGTTGGCTAGGGTGAGATTTCGCTCCCATAGATGACTCCATTCATATCAGGTTTAATGCTCTCCAGTTAAGCTCGTTATTTGAGATAAAAACAAAATCCGGAAACCTAGCTTTCATATGTCATTCTGAGGAGCAGGGCGACGAAGAATCTCGTAGTCCATGGTTCGCAAAAGATTCTTCGCTTCGCTCAGAATGACAATACCCCATTTATGGCTGGAAACTAATAAGTGCATGGTTGGTGCCAAAGAGCTGGTGAACATCGAAAACCTCGGATAATTGAGCCCTTATTAAGCTCCATCCTAGCTCCAGATATCTGGCGGTATTACTAAATATGGTCAAAGGGCAAAAAATGAACTGGCCAAAAGGCCATATCAGGATCTCGGATTTCGGATTTGTCCTGCGGACTTCCACCCTTCGGGTGGGTTCCCGGTTTCGGAATGTAAATTGCGGAATGTGGAATTGCAGATGTGGGATGTGAGATGTGAGAAGGCATGGAGCATGGGGCATAGAGCATGGGGCATAGAGCATGGGGAAGAAACTAGGCACTAATAACTAGGCACTAGGCACCAGAGATGACACGGAGACGCGGAGATACGGCGGCACGGCGAAAAGTGAAAAGAATAGAAGGCAGCAGGCAGCAGGCAGGAAGCAGTAACACTAAGCGCTGGGAGCTAGGCACTAGGAACCAGAAAGAAGGAGTCAGAATCCAGAATGAAAAATCAGAAGGCAGATACCTCTTTTCTACTGACTACTGACTACTGAATTCTTTGTTTCTTTTCCTGA
>JASFGC010000094.1:0-11073 GCA_050123975.1 Syntrophobacterales bacterium
ATTTACTATACTAAAAGGCACAGCGAGGAAGGGAGGTACACGTGGCTAAGACTGTTATTATAAAGAATTTTCCTGAAGATCTGCACCGCAAGGCCAAAGCCAAGGCCGCACTGGAAGGAATTACCTTAAAAGCTCTCATCATCAAACTGCTCGAGAGGTACCTTGAAGAATTTCGGCCTTGAAAGGGGGGAAGTTTAATCGAGAAGTAAGAAGGGGAGGTCACAAGTCCTTTGCGGTACGAGAAACAGAAAATTGATTACTCACTATATTTGGTGACGGACAGGGCATTGTCACTGGGCCGTAGCAACCTCGAGGTTATTGAGGCCGCGGTTAGCGGGGGAGTAACGGTCGTGCAACTTCGGGAAAAAGAGGCCAGCACGCAGGAGTTTTACCAAGAGGGTTTGAGAATAAAGGATTACCTGAAAGTTGCATATATACCACTGATCATAAATGATAGAATCGATATTGCTCTTGCCCTGGACGCTGATGGCGTCCATCTGGGGCAAGAGGACATGCCTGTGGATGTGGCTCGAAAGATTCTCGGGCCGCACAAAATAATCGGTGCCTCGGCATTCACCACGGAGGAGGCTGTGGCTGCAGAGTCAATGGGAGCCGACTATCTGGGACTATCCCCCATCTTCGCTACGGAGACCAAACCCGAACTAGTGGAGGAGATAGGGATTAAAAAAATATCGTCCTTGAAACGGGCGGTGAAGATTCCAGTTGTGGGAATCGGTTCCATGAATCAAACGAATGCATACGAGGCGGTCAGGGCAGGTCTGGATGGTGTTGCAGTTGTTTCTGCTATCTGTTCCCAGGAGGATCCGAGGGCAGCTGCCCAAGCGCTCAAAAAGGTAGTCCTAAGGGCTAAGAAGGAGCTACGATAGCAGCGAGAACCGGTATTTTGTTATCGGATGTACTGTTAGCGCTTAAATTCGAAATCCGAATATCGAAACTGGGGCCCCGCCCGACGGGTGGGGACTCCGCAGGAGAAATCCGAAACAATTTTCCAATTCTCAAAATCCAAATTACCAAAACGTACAATTCCTATTTATAATTCTAAATGTTTTGAACATTGGAGAATTAGGATTTTGAATTTGTTTCGTGCTTCGTGCTTCAAATTTCGGATTTTCAGAGATCATGCGGAGAAGTGCCTAAACAACTCTGACATAAGGATGTTGCAGTGAAACTCAAGGACATTGGTGAATTTGGGTTTATTGAACGAATAAAAGGCGGTTGTCTCATCAGAAACGAAAACGTCATCATCGGTATAGGCGATGATTCCTGTGTATTCAAGACCTCCGCTGAGGTGGCTAGTCTGCTGACAACCGACATGCTGGTGGAACAGATTCATTTTCTCCTGGAGGCAATACCCCCGTATCAGCTGGGGAGAAAATCGCTGGCAGTCAACATGTCCGACATTGCCGCCATGGGGGGCACTCCAAAAGAGGCGGTATTATCTGTTGCCATCCCGGACACGGTTGATCTGGAATACTTGGATGCTCTTTACGATGGCATGAAAGCCATGGCAAAGGAATTTGAGGTAAATCTTCTCGGAGGTGACACCACTTCATCGCCGGGTCCCTTGATTATCAACATCGCACTGGTGGGGGAAGCTCAAAAGGAGGAGGTCCTTTACAGATCCACCGCCAAGGTGGGCGATGTGGTCTTTCTAACGGGTCCGGTGGGATCTGCCGCCGCAGGTCTCGATATTATACTAAAAGGGAGGGGTGCAGATGAGTGGGAGGAACTGATCGAGGCCCATCATAATCCTTATCCCCAGATAAAGACAGGGCGGATCATTGCCAGCATGAAGGTGGCAAACTCGCTGATTGATGTCTCAGATGGCGTTGCTGCGGACTTGGGCCACATTTGTACAGAATCAAAATTGGGGGCAATCATTGAAGAAGAAATGATCCCCACTACGGCGCAGTTTAGAGCATATTGCGCAAAGTTCCAGGAAAACTCTCGACATCTTTCCCTCCACGTAGGAGAGGATTATGTCCTTTTGGGGACTGTACCTGAGGAGTCGGCTACCAGGCTTCAAAAAGCCCTGGAATCCAACGGCTGTCAATTTCATCCCGTAGGGAAGACTGTGGCTGAGTCGGGTCTGAGACTCGAAGGCAGTGATGGCTCTGTAGAGGTGATCGGAGCTATCGGCTGGGATCATTTCAGATAAGCTTCATTCTAACACTCAAAACCCATCCAAGGGGACGATTCCTGAATGACGCAAAGCGCTAAGCGCACAGCGCAGAGCGAAAAACTCTCCAAGCTCCCGATTTCAACGCTATGCGCTATGCTCTAAGCGCTATGCGCTCTCAATTGGCATAGATCATGCTTAATAACCCCCAATGCGTTTCGTTAAAATCTCACCAAGAAAATAAATAATACATCTCGGTTTAGAAATGAGGGGGCCATGAGGAAAGGTTTACTCGTATGCTTATTTTGTTTTTTCCTACAGTGGATTCTGGCGGTTCCCGTTTGTGCCGCAAAGTCACTGAAGGTGGGAGTACATGATAATCAACCGCTGGCATTTGTTGATGCCGATGGTCAGGCACGAGGCTTCCTCATAGATATCCTTGAATACGTTGGCGCCAAAGAAGGGTGGCGCATCGACTACATACCAGGTTCTTTAACGGAGTGTCTTGAGAGACTAAGAAGAGGAGAGATAGATCTTGCCGTTGGCATTGAATACTCCAGAGAAAGAAACGAAGTCTACGACTTTACCTACGAAGAGATATTCTCTGACTGGGGTGTAGTCTACGCTCAAGAAGATTCGGATATAAATCAAATTGTTAATTTAGATAACAAGAAAATAGCCGTCGTTCACAATGATATCCATTATCACAACTTAAGAAACCTCGCTGAACAGCTTAAGTTGGAATGTAGGTTTATAGAAGCCTATGAGTACGATGCTGTTTTAAAACTCATTGAACGTAAGAAAGTAGACGCAGGCGTTGTCAATCGGTTGTATGGTCTTGAATATGAAACGAACTATATAGTCAGCAGAAGCCCTATCATCTTCAGCCACACGGAAATCCACTTCGCAGCCCCCAAAAAGAAACATCGCGAGCTCATTCGAGCCATTGACAAACATCTGGGACCTCTGAAGAGAGACAAGAATTCAATCTATCATCAGTTACTCGACAAATGGACTCCTGCCAATGTGAAATGGCAATTGCCAAAATGGTTCAAGGGAATATTGGCAGCTGCCGGAGGATTACTACTACTGTTTTTTGTGACTGGTTTGATTCTCAGAACACAGGTAAAGGCTAAGACCGCCGAGCTTTTTGTCGTCAATGAGGAAATGCGGGCTGAGATTGCAGAGCGCAAAAGGGTTGAGGAAGCCCTCAGACTTACCCAGTTCTCTGTTGACAAAGCAGCAGACTCGGCTTTCTGGATGGGCCCTGATGCCAGATTTATATACGTGAATGATGCGGCCTGCTCGTCTCTCGGTTATTCCCGCAAGGAACTGCTAGGCATGACCGTGCACGATATAGATCCAGACTTTTCCGCCGCTGTGTGGCCAGAGCATTGGAAAGAAGTCAGAGAAAGAGGTTCATTTATCGTCGAATCTAAACATCGCACCAAAGAAGGAAAAATCTTCCCGGTGGAAATTACGGTTAATTATGTGGAATTTGAGGGGAACGAATACAATTGCGCTTTCGCGCGAGACATAACCGAGCGCAAAGAAGCCGAAAAAGAAAAAGAAAAAATGCAGGTCCAACTGCGCCAAGCTCAAAAAATGGAAGCTGTGGGCACGCTCGCCGGCGGCATTGCCCACGACTTTAACAACCTGCTTCAGGCTGTTCAGGGATATGCCCAGTTACTTCTTTTTAAAGAAGATGGTGGCGATGACGGGCAGCGAGAACTCCAGCAAATTGTCCGCGCCGCTGAAAGAGGTGCAGAGCTCACCCAACAGTTACTCACCTTCAGCCGTAAGATAGAAAGCGATCTACAGCCCATCGACTTTAACCGCGAGGTGGAAAATGTAAGGCTGTTACTGGAGCGAACGATTCCCAAGATGATAGAGGTTGAATTCCGCTTGGCCGAAGACCTCAAGATGGTCAATGCAGACCCCGGCCAGGTAGAGCAAATCCTCATGAACCTAGCAGTAAATGCCAAAGATGCGATGCCCGACGGTGGAAAGCTCATCGTTGAAACCGCTCATGTCATCTTGGATCAAGACTACTGTAAAATCCATCGTGTGGCTAACCCCGGAAGCTATGTCCAGTTAACAGTGACCGACACCGGCCACGGCATCGATAAGATGACCATAGAACACATCTTTGAGCCCTTCTACACCACGAAAGAGACCGGTAAGGGTACTGGTCTGGGATTGGCCACGGTTTATGGAATAGTCAAGAGCCACAATGGCCACATTGTGTGCTACAGTGAGCCCGATGAGGGCACTACCTTCAAGATTTATCTGCCAACCATTGATTCTACCCAAGAGGCCAAGAAGGCAGAAGAGCATCTGACTGAGTTCGAGGGCGGAAGCGAGACCATTTTGCTCGTGGACGATGAAGAAGCGATCCGCGGCCTCGGCACTCAGATACTGGAAGAGTTTGGCTACACTGTTCTCACGGCCGCTAACGGCGAAAGTGCTCTGCAGCTTTACAGTGAAGAGCAAGAGAAGATAGACATGATTATCCTGGATCTGATTATGCCTGGCATGGGCGGGAAACGCTGTCTGGTTGAGCTGTTGAAGATCAATCTTGAGGCTAAGGTAGCCATTGCCAGTGGCTATTCCCCAGACGGACCCACAAAAGAGATCCTAAAAAACGGGGCCAAAGGTTTTATCAGCAAGCCGTATGATCTGAGGCAAATGCTGAAAGTTGTACGGGAAGTCTTGGATTAAAATTAGATATTGTCCTCACCCACATCTGGCAAAATCCCTTTTGACCAACTCCATTCTCCTGTGCTAGGTTAACCTAGTCCGGATATCTCATGAATTACTTGCTGCGACCACGAAACTGGGAACCCGCTTGCGGGACTGAGCGGAGCGCAGCGAGCGCGAATTATATGGCCGTCCTTCCTGGCGTCCTCGGGTGTCGATCCCTGCAACGTACCGTTCAGGTACGGAAACCGACCCCCTGCGGTTGCCAGGTGGCACGCCCATCTACGTGGTCTCGCGACAGCGATTCATGAAATATCCGGACTAATGAGCATCAGGCACAATCTGTAGAGAGGCCCGCTGGTTCACCAGTTTGAGGAAGTGGGGAAAATATCTGGGAAGAAATCTAAGACCTGGAGAGAGGAAAGCTAGGGGGTAGCCGAGAATGTCGAAACGAACGCTCACAGTTCAGGACATTATGTTGATGCAGAGACAGCTTGAGGCCGCGGAGCAGCTCAATAACATTCTTGGACAGGCTGTTGCTGAGATAGGAGATGTTGTAGGTGGGATAGAGTCAGCCACCGTTCAGGACAAGAAGGTTGCTGCAGCATTGGACAAGATCAAAAGCGCCATCAATAAACTGGAGAAGGAAGTAGAAGAGTTTACTAAAGAATTGAAGTAAGATCCAGACCTGAGGCGCAACCTTACTCTCCGCACGTTTTTGTACACTCGCAATCAAACTGTGGTATCCCATATATGCTCTGCCAATAAGAATGAGCCAAGGCGGGCCGCAGTTCCTTCTTGAAAATGCTCCAGCTCGCCCCGTTGAATAGGGTTCCCTTCGGGAAATTCAACAGGGCGAGCGCATTCCCCGTAGTCCGCCAGAGGCGGACGGGGTTAGCGAGCGAACTACAATAAAATAGAGTCACCTCCTTACATTTCGAATCCGCCGAAGGCGGACTGCAGAGAGCTTCAATATAGCAACCGTTTCCTATCCCTCGTACTCTGGTCTCGGCCATGACTCTGAATATTTTTTTGTTCTTACTTGGATCCCACGTGCTGGGAGACGCGATCTTTACCTCGTACAAACTGGCTGTTCTCAAACGAAGTCAGAGATTATCCGACCAAATTTTAGCGATCAGCTACCACAGTAGCGTACATGCCCTGTTTGCCGGGTTACTTTTACTCATACTAGGCAGACTTTGGCTCAAAGGGGCCCTATTGGTTCTCGCCATTCACTTTGCCATAGATTTTCTGCGGTGCAGGATAGAAATGAGGCTGTTCGGCCCCGGCAGGATCCATGTGAAGCGCTCAGAACTTATTGCCTGGATATCAGGAAACAGTGGAAATCAGGAGAAGATGCAGATGAGCAAACTGTGGCCCTGGTTTCTCATTCACTTCATGGATCAAGGGGCTCATCTGGGAAGTCTGTACGGGATAGCCCTCGTTGTCTGAATATGGCAAGTTTGCAGGGGGAAAGAGCCCAACTTGACATGTCACCATGTGTCGAGGCAAAATGGTCTTCAGTGACTGCCGGACTTCGATTCTTGCACTCGGTTTCCCCGTTCCATACATAGAATTCTATCTCGTCATAATTTCCATTATCGACCAGCAAGATCTTTATTTGATTTTAGAAAACCTGGCCCTTAGGGCCAAGTCAGATCGCATAGGGCATAACGCAAGGCGGATAGCAGAAAAACAGAGTAAGCGGGAAATGGTGAACCGTTAACGGTCGCGGAGCCAGCGTATAATCGGTTTACCGTTCAACGCCTGCCCTGAGCCTGTCGAAGGGTTTACTCATCACACGAGCTTTGCGCTCTGCGCTTAGCTCTTTGCGTCATGCGGATAGCCCAAGGCCGAATTCTTTATTTTTGTTTCTGAGGTAACCACAATGGCTGGCAGCAAGAAAGCAAAGCAGGAAAACAACAGTGGCCTGACCCACGAAACGAATGTGATGAAGACATTGTGGCGTATTAGTCAGTCTCTTTATCAATATATTGAAATCGATGATCTTATTTTGCATATCATCAAGCTAATGAAAGAAGTAATGGAGGCTGAAGGTGTCTCTGTTATTTTACATGACGACGAGAAAGACGAATTTGTGTTTTGTTGGGCCGAGAGTGATCCGGATGGCCTCGCAACAAAATTAAAAGAAATACGTTTTCCTGTAGATAAAGGCATTGCCGGCAGCGTGTTTAAGAGTGGAAAAGCAGAGTTGATCCCTGACATTTCTGAGGATACCCGCCATTATAAGAAGATCGATGATTCGACTGGTTTTGAAACAAGTTCCATGATCGCTGCTCCCCTGCGGAAGAAAGAAAAAACTGTCGGTGTTCTCGAGGTTCTTAACAAAAAGAAAGGGAATTTTGGTGAAGAAGATCTCACCTTTGTCACAACACTTACCCCAATAATAGCCATGGCTCTGGACAATGCCCGGATGTATGCTGAGCTGGATGGGGCATATAAAAAATTACAGGTTGTGAATAAAAAGCAGGATAAATTGCTCAGACATACTCAGGAGGAGAACATAATCCTTCGACAAGAAATTGAAGGACGGTATAGTTTTTCCGAGATAATCGGCAAAAGCAAAGTGATGATGGATTTGTTCAGACTTTGCGAAAAAGTGATGGATTTAGACATCACTGTCCTCATTGAGGGAGAGACAGGTACAGGAAAAGAGCTTGTTGCCCGCTGTATTCACCACAACAGTCCAAGGAAAAACAGACCATTTGTCTCTCAGAACTGCGGCGGTATTCCAGAGACCCTCCTTACGAGTGAGCTTTTCGGTCATAAGAAGGGTGCTTTCACCGGTGCCATTGCCAATAAGAAAGGGCTCTTTGAAACCGCTCATGGCGGCACAATCTTTCTCGACGAGGTGGGGGAGATGTCACCCGCAATGCAAACCAGTCTTTTGCGGGTTCTCCAAGATGGTGAGATCAGGCCAGTGGGCGCAGATCATTACAAGAAAGTAGACACCAGGGTGATATCAGCAACCAACAGAAATTTAGAAGAGGAAGTGGCCCAGGGAAGATTCCGAGAAGATCTCCTCTACCGCCTCAATGTATTTACCATCAAAGTGCCTCCACTGCGCAAGAGGACAGGCGATATTCGACTTCTGGCCGAGCATTTCGTGGATAAATACAGCCAGAAGATAGGCAGACCGATTCAAGGTTTGAGCCGGGAAGTATTGCAGTGTCTAGAGAACTACCCGTTTCCCGGGAACGTTAGAGAACTGGAGAATGAGCTTGAAAGGGCAGTTGCCTTGGCGAAGGATGAGGGCATTATAGAGTTTTCATGCCTTTCAGATAAAATAGTCGAAAGATCGGCAAAGATTAGACCTGAGATGAATGTGCAAGGTACCCTGAAAGAGATGGTTGAAGCATTGGAAAAATCCGTTCTGTCCCAATTGCTGGAAAAGCATGGTGGGAACAGGACCAGAGCAGCTAAAGAATTGGGCTTGAGCCGATACGGGCTCATAAAAAAGATGCAGAGATACGGATTTTGACCTGCATCATGCACAAACCACATGATTTATGATTGCAGATTGAGGTGTCGGCATTCTTGACCCGGAGGTTCTGAGCTTTTAAATCTACAATCTTCACTCTTAAATCTAAAATCCCCGGGTCTTTTTGGTCCGATTTTTATTCAACATCGAAAACCTGGTCCTAAGGGCCAGTCCACGATCCCGTCTCGCGGGGGTCAGAGTTCAATGGCTTTGCCGGTGCAGGTGCCAACAGTTTTAAAGTACTGGAGCATTGGAGTATTGGAGTGTTGGAAAAAGCGAAAGCCCGAATTTAGCTCGAATTGGTTTTTTCATTACTCCATTACTCCACCACTCCATCACTCCAGCAGACTAGAGCAAGTGGGAAAGAGTGTGGAAGCCCCCTCCGGGGGCAGTGCAAAGCCGGGTCCTTTGGGTCCGGATTCTTTACTTACAGGAAATAATGAAATGAGGGGATTTGGGGGGCATGAATACCCACAGTGCTAACGAAGCCAATGTTGCCAAACGTCTGAAAAATCTGGTCAAAGCGAGCCAGTCGCTTGCAGACATAGAGTCCCTGGATGACTTGTTGCCACAGCTCCTGGACTTGGCCCAGGAAGTGACTGAGGCGGAGGCTTCTTCCATTCTGCTTTACAATCCCGAACTCGATGTACTTGAGTTCTCTTTGGCCAAAAATGAGGCTTTGGGTGAAGAAACAGAACAAATCCTCAAGAGTAACGTTGAACTGAAAATGGGAGAGGGGCTCGCTGGATGGGTTGCGGTAAACCGCAAGCCCGTTATCATCCAAGACGTGCAGCAAGACACCCGATTTTTCAAGGAGGCTGATCATTACACCGGATTTCACACCCGAACTCTCTTGTGCGTTCCCATTGTTTATGGCGAAGAATTATTGGGTGTGATAGAGGTCCTCAACTCCAAAAACAAGCCATGTTTCAATGTAGAGGATGAAGAAATCTTGGACAGTTTTGCCCATCTGGCCGGAGTGGCCATAATTCGATCAAGACTCCTGGAGACCCAACTCAAGCAGCAAAAACTGAGCATTGAGCTGGAAGCCGCATCCCGTATCCAATCGCAGTTTCATCCCCAATGTCCAGAAATGGAAGGTGGCAGCAACGTTTGGGCTGTGTCATTGCCGGCAGCCTTCGTTGGTGGTGATCTATACGATATCATCCCTATTCCCGACGGCAGTTGGCTGGTCTATGTGGCCGATGTTTGCGGCAAAGGTCTTCCCGCTGCCCTGGTCATGGTTGCCCTGTGGACAACGATTCGCAGCGAGGCGTTAGTAGAGCAAGAAGTTGATAAGATGCTCGAGAGTATAAACAGTGCCATGTACGGTCTACTGGCCAAAGAGGGGTTTTTTGCCACCATCATTCTTGGAAAATATTGGCCTGCAACCGGAAGAATGCAGCTCGTGAGAGGAGGACATCTGTTCCCACTGTGGTTTGTGGGCAAGGGGTTGGGCAAGATCCCTGAATTGCAGGGTATATCCTTGGGTGTCGTACCAAGTCCCGTTTACGAAACAGGAGAAATTGTCATAGAACCCGGACAATCGATTCTCTTTATCACTGACGGCGTCACTGAAGCCGGAGATGAAAATGATGAGTTCTTTGCCAGCCATCGCTTACCCGAGTATGTAAAGACGGCAAACGGACCGCCATGGGGCAGCAAGTTGTTAAATGAAATCCAAACTTGGCGGGCAAACGCCGAGATAACAGACGATTTGACCATACTCGAAATATGGCGAGAGCTGTAACCTGGATTATTCACAAATCACCCCACTATTCAGAACCAAACCTCACCTTTCACTTTCACACTTCACATCCTTTGTGGTAATGTAGCGCGGATAATTTTTGAATTATCCGGCCTTGCCCGATCAGGGAGGCATGAACAGTGTACACTATTGGCTCTTTGTCTCTAAATGCGAAGCAGGTAGCGGTTTCTACTCGCCCCGCGTTTAAGAAGGCGGTGGCCTAGAGCCTCACAGGTCTTACCGGCCGGTGGGGCTATTTCTTTGTGGACCCTGGAGCAGTTCATAATGTCTTTACCCCTCATGTGGAGGGAGAGGTTGAAGAGACTGTTCGGATATCTGATAGCGGTGGGATTGCTCCTATTGCCAACGCAGGCAATAGCTGCGAATTCTTCTGATGAGTACGCGGCTGTGGATTCTTATCAGGAGTACGCAGTTGAGGATTCTATCGATGAGTACGCAGTTGAGGATTCTACTGATGAGTCCGCTCCAAAAGAGATGTCGGTCATGGTCGGCTTCTTTTCGAGACACGTGGACCAATCGGACGATCCCAATGAAAATCTGAAAATGGTCGTCTTTTCATACGATAATTATGTAGTATCTCGATATATTAACACCTGGGACGACACGACATACTTTGGTGGAAGGAGATTCAGTACAAATAAATATGCTTTTCACGAAAATCGTGATTTCTTTTTCCAGGGAAACTTGTATGCCGGGCTTCTCTATGGATATGGCAACAACGCGGCGATAAACATAAAAGGCATCGCACCTGCGATGTTTCCAACGATCGGCGTTGGCTACAAAAGCACCTCACTGGAGATGGCCTATATACCCACGCCATCTGGGGGTGTGTTCTTGAGTCTATTTAAGTACTCGTTCTAAGGGCGAGCGGGTAGCCGGATAGTTCAGCAATCCGCCCGAAGCGGACCTCAGAGAGGACTTCATATGAAAATTCGACTCGTTGTGCTCCTGTTGGTACCTGTA
>JASFGC010000095.1:0-11045 GCA_050123975.1 Syntrophobacterales bacterium
TGCCATAAATGGTCCCGTCAGGGGCAACAACATCCCACTTATTCGCATAGTGGTCCCAGCCTTCGTCCTTATGAGTCACGGTGACCTCAAAGTGATAAACATTGTCGCCACTGCGTTTTACCTTTACCTGCAAGACGTCCACTTCGCCGGCAAGGACTACATTCCATGAAAGGAGAAAAATAAACACCAGAACCTGAAACGGTTTCACTGTTTGAGACCTCGAGTTAACAAACTGAATCAGTTTTTCATGCAAATCATTGAGGCAAAAGATTCTAGTGAGCAAACGACTATTAACTTAGCTCCGCAAGAATCTCTTCTCCCCTTGGGCACCATGTCACAATTTGCCGCACCCGTCATTCCGGACGAGCCCGCCTGAAGCGGGCGAGGTCCGGAATCCAGTGAAAGTGCAATATAATCGGACTCTTTCTGGATCCCGGCTCGCGTCCGCCGTAGGCGGACTTGGCCGGGATGACGTATTGCGACACAACACCTCAGGGGAAAAGAACTTTCTGCGGAGTAAGTGCATTGTAGTATTGAACAATTCACTAAGAATTATCACTTTCTCGAAAGGTAATTCCCCTGATGATGCTGTCTTTGGCAACCTTGAAGGTAGAAAAGAACTGCAGCACCGGTCTTTCCTCTTCATTGTAAACGGTTGCCTGAGCTTGTAGTATTCTTCCTTCTTGTTTGATGATCTTTGCCCTGGCGGTAACGACCCCTTGTTTGACAGGATAAAGAAATTTTGCCTGCAGAGAAGTCGTGGCAAAGTGAGTTTGAGCCGGAGCCAAACTCTTGATAGCCATGACAACCGCGGTGTCGGCAAGACTAACCAGAGCACCACCGTGCAAGAGTCCAGCTCCTTGAGCCAAGTCCACAAGAAAAGGCATGGTCAGGGTGGCTCGACCGTCAGAGGCTTCAATGATCTCCATGTGTAACAAGCGCTCAAAGGGCGCACAACTAATCCAGCCTTCCATGTCAAACGTGTGCGGGCCAGTGTATCGATCCATGGCTACAATCCTTAAAGATCTCAAACAGAGAAAGAAGGTTTACTTCAAAAGAGGGAACCTGGTCCTCAGGACCAGGTCAGAGTTCAATGGCTTTGCCGGCAAAAGGGGTTTCAGGTTTCAGTGTTCAGGTTTCAGTTTTTTTGTTTTTCTTTGCTGACACCTGACACCTGATACCTGACACCTCGAGATTTGAGCCTCAGAGTTTGATATTTTACAACACTCCATCACTCCAGCAGAGTGTCGCAAGCGGGAAAGACCATTGTAGCCACCTCAGGGGGTAGCTCAAAAACGGGTCCCTTAACCCAGGATTCTTTACTTAGGGATACTAACCAGAATAATGGTTTTGCCTTCTTTGGTGCCCTTTGCCGTTATATGCAGCGTCTGATCCCCCTTGGCGAAGATGAGGGTGGAACCATTTTCAAGAGCCATACCTGTCATGATATTCCAGCCGCGATAAACCATGGCCTTTCGGTAATGGACCATGACTGCCCTGGAATTATCCTGAGTTTCCATCACTGTCTGAGAACCACCATTGCTCTCCTTGGCTGCTACAACAATTGAGCCGGGGTATTGTGGTACAATGGCGGCCAGCTCTTGTGGTAGACCCATCTGACCCCAGGCCGCTGCGGCTATGAAGAGGGTAAGCAGTATGATCATAGTCGCAATGCTTCCAGATTTCATGACCTTCTCCTCCGTGACATCCTGGTTGTTCAACATCGAAACTCTTCTCCTTAAGGCCAGTCCCACGATCCCGCCTTGCGAGGGACAGCGTTCAATGGCTTTGCCGGCAGAAAAGGTTTGAGGTTTCAGTTTTTTGTTTTACCTGACACCTGACACCTGAAACCCTGGGATTTGGGTCCGGATTCTTTACTCTCCCACTACCCTGACCCACAGAGCGGAACTCCTCCGAATGAGTTCGGGCCAGATCTCTGAAGGAGTCTTATCGAAAACACTCTCTTCATCGGCCTGCAAAATATGCCAGCCGCCTCTGGACACTTCATGGTCCAATTGCCCAGGCGCCCAGCCGGCATAACCAGCATAAACACGAAATCTCTCTGGGGTGTCGGGATTGTCAACCATTTTCTCAATTATCTCCTGGCTGGAGCTGAGGTAAATATCCTTGAATACGAGGCGGGATCCCTCAGGTGGACTACTCGTTCTTATGAGAAGCATCAACTGATTCTTGGCTACAGGGCCGCCCAGGTAAATAGTATCAGACCGTTTCTGCAACCCCTCAATATCCTTCAACACTTTTGAAAGTTTGACCGTAGTGGGTCGATTAATTACCAGACCCATGGCACCGTTGCGATCATACTCAAGCAGGAGTACGACCGTTTCAAAAAAATGAGGATCTCTCAGCTCTTTGCTGGCGACCAGAAATTTCCCTCTTGACAGCTCCATCTGGGGCCGTGACTTGTCAGATACGTGGAAGATGACCGGACCCTCAGAGATTGGCAAGGTGGAGGGATGGCTGGAAAAAGCCGTATTCATCAACACCATGTCGGCCGCTGGTGAGATGAGAATCAATATGGCCGTAAGGGCAAGAAGAGGCCATCCCTTGGGGGTTCGCCTGTAGTTTCTCGATATGAAGCGTAGGGTCACAAATACCTCTTAAAGTCTGCTGCAGGTTTTCTCAAGTTGTTTCCACGGTCTCGCCCCTCAACTCACAAAACATCCAAGCCAGCAAGAAACTCATGCATTCCATCTTCCAAGAACCAAACCGGGTCCCAGGGCTCGTCTTCCACTAGATTTCTGTACCGTTCTTTGAAGACATAAACCCAGGCACTGATGTTGCCCCCGTCAGTCAAGCCACATTCGGCCATTTCCTTTTGATAATATTCGCCCTCGAATGTATCCAAGGTCTTCAGGTCGCTCTTGCTTACATCCAGATAGATAATACCATCAACATGGTCTCGGCTGCTTGCAGGAAGTACCGTTGGAAATATCTCGCCCCGTATCTTCCTCCTCTTGTAACCATACAATCTTGCGGTTACCTTTTCATATATACTGCCCACCACTTTCGACCAAACTGGATCGAACATGAGGGAACCGTAGGTAAAAACATGTACACCCATACGTATCAATGTAATCCTAACGATTGAGCTAACCGAAGAGAAGAGGGGCAGAGGTTTTACGCGTTCGTGTTCAGGGATAGGTTGAGCTTAAAAAATCGTTGGTGGAGTCATTGTCTCTTTGTCATTCTATATCGACCAACTAAGGAGAACTATCCTCTAGCTCCTTTAGTTTGGCAATACCCCATTTTATATCTTCTGGCTCATAAGCAGGAAAAGTTAGGCGCGTAAACAAGCCGTTCTTACGCTTTTTCTCCCTCAAATTAGGCGCGACTGCATCCCAGGCCGCGGCGATACCAACGCCGGCGTCTTTGGCCGATTGTATGAAAGGTTCTTCTTTTTCTGGTGTTATTTTTTGCAAGCTGATACTGGCAAAAAAGCCACCGCTGATGTCAACAGAGGAGGCTCCCGGAAAATGATCATGAAGCGAGACATTGAGTGCATCCATTCTTGGCTTATAAAGCTCACACAAATAGTCCAGGAACTCTGCATACTTCCCAGATTCGATGAAATCGGCTATGAATGCTTGAGTCGGCAAATTGGGATTGATCCTGCTGTTGGCAACAACCTTACCCATATGCTCTACATAGTCTTTTGGCAGAATGATGTAGCCACACTTCGTCCCCGGAGCAACAGTTTTTGTAAAGGAGCTCATCAAAATGGGTCCCCATTCTGAAACCGTTATGGAGGTATTTTGTTTTCCGTCATAGCGCAGCAGTTCATAACAAATATCCCAAGCGCAGAAAATGGACTGTTCTCTGCAGATCTGTTCAACAGCTTGCCGATTCTCTTCAGAGTAATTGATACCAGTGGGATTTTGATGAAACGGGATTCCGTAAAAAACTGCGGCAGGGGTTTTATTCACCACTTCTCTTAATTGATCGAGATTTAATCCAGTCGATGTCAATTCGACTCCAATCAAATTATGCCCGTAACGTTGCGCATCGACCATGGTGCGATCATACGTCGCCTCTTCAACAATAATGGTGCTTTCTCTCGGGAGTGATTTTAAAAAAAGTGAAATCACTTCCAAACCACCATTGCCAACAATGACTCGGTCGGGATTAACGTCATGTGATTGACCTATAAGGTCGCGCAAGGGCTTAAAGCCATTGAAATGACCGTACTGGAGCACATCTGTTCCGTATCGTTTTATCGCTTTTTCATAGCCCTCGGATGCCATGGGTATAAGGCGGGAAAGGGCTTCTTCAGCAGGAATGCCCCGTAAGAAATTTATTGATCTTTGTTCGCTTGCTTTACCCACCGTACAATCCTCCCTTTCTTATTCAACATCGAAAACATAGTCCTCGGCGCCAGGTCAAAATACAATGGCTCGGTCGGCAAAAGAGGTTTCAGGTTTCAGTGTTCAGTGTTCAGGAGCCAGATTTTCTGTCTGTTTTTCCTGACACCTGAAACCTGACACCTGAAACCACCATTCCACCTGACACCTGATCCGCCTCCGGCGGAACACCCGACACCTTGATACTTTGCACCACTCCATCACTCCAGCAGACTGCCGCAAAAGGAAAAGAGCATGCAAGCCCCCTCAGGGGGCAGTCCAAAGCCGGGTCCTTTAGGTCCGGATTTTTTGCTCATCGTATAAAAGTGACAAGATGCAAGATGTGAATAGCACAGCATCGGGTCGGGAACAAGGGAAAAAGGGTAAGATCAGAAAGGTATCCGGGCTAGACAAAACGGTACCCAGCTTGTGACAGTTTCTGGACAGCCCTATCCACCTGTGCTTCCTTGACCAGCAGATAGTCTGTATCAAAGGTAGATAGTGCCAGCACACTAACACCTGCCTGAGCCAGAGGAACAGTCAAAGAGGACAGGATTCCTGTCAAAGAAAAGTCTAAGGGTCCCCCGACCTTGAAACAGCGGAAGTCTTTCTCACAACGAATGTTTTCAGGCACTTTTTCCTGGAGACATACAAGTGAGAGTTCTTCCTGTGTGCGGGTAACTGAGAAGAACTCCCCGTCCAGGGCCCAGGAGGGGATATCTGCCTCGGGTCCCAGTCTACAAATGGCAAAAGTTGCAGATAACAATGAGAGAGCAAGGTTGGTGTGATTCATACCGTTCTCCATCTTATTGAGGCAAGGCCAATAGAGAGTTTACCATTTACCTTTCAACCTAAAGAGATCAAATTGATCATTGCAGTGTACCCTGCTAAGATCAAGGGCAATGTATCTCGTCTTGAAAACCTGGTCCTCAGGGCCAGGTCAGATCAGAGCGCAGAGCGTACAAATATAGGAAATCGTCACATTGAGAGTTTTTCGTTTTGCGCTCTGCGCTTAGCGTCGTGGGGCCAAGCAATGGATATTGTGACCGGTTGCACCCTTGATTGTTCTGATACGTGCTCGTTGCTGATCACGCCTCGAGCTGACGGCAGTATTCGCATCAAGGGAAATCCGAAGCATCCTTTTACGGCTGGTTTTACGTGTGCAAAAATCCGCCGGCATCCCCAAAGGTTGAGCAGCGCTCACCGGATCACCACCCCGCTCTTACGGAAAGATCAAGATTGGAAATCCATTGAGTGGCCAGAGGCGCTTCAGCTCTGTGCACAAAAAATACAAGAGTATAGGAGCGAACCTGAGACTATTTTGCACATTCGGGGGGACGGGGACAAGGGGGTATTGAGTCAGGCGAGCAACCTTTTTTTTGCCAGCCTCGGGTCCAGCCAAGTGGCTGGCTCTTTGTGTGATATGGCGGGCATCGCCGCCTGCATCGCGGATTTCGGCTCCCTGGACACCAATGACCCCTTGGATATTGCCAATGCATCTGCAGTGGTGAACTGGGGTAAAGATCTGGGACGCAGCTCAAATCATGTGGCTGCCATAGTTGGCAAGGTGCGCAAGTCTGGAGGAAAGGTTCTGACCATCTCCCCTGGCGGAGACGGCAACAGGATGTTTTCAGACAAAGTGGTTCGTATCCGCCCTGGGACCGATCGTTTCCTGGCGGCTGCGGTTATCCACCTTCTCATCCAGCGAGGCCAGATAGACGATGATGTTCTGGAACGTACCCGAGACTGGCCTCAATTTCGAGAACTGATAACCGGTAGATCCGTCTCAGAACTTGCTGGGGCAAGTGATGTTTCGCAGAACGAAGTGGAGGAGCTGTTCGCATATTATTCGCTTCAGGAACCAGTTGCCAGCCTATTGGGTTGGGGCCTGCAGAGGTACAAACACGGCGGAGAAAATGTTCGCTTCATCAACGCACTTGCCTTGCTCTCGGGAAATATTGGCCGGCGCGGCGGTGGGAGTTATTTCAATATATCTTCCACTCGGAACTTTCATCTGAGTTGGACCAAGAACTCCCCCGAAAAGAAACGGAGAACCCTGCTCCTGCCTACCATAGGCAAAGACATTCTTGAAACAGAGAAGCCGCCAATTAAGATGATCTGGGTGAACGGCTTCAATGTCGTTAACCAAGCTCCTGACAGCGGTGCAATTGGACGTGCTTTTGAGGATACCGAGTTCAAAGTGGTGGTAGATGCTTTCATGACCGACACTGCCTTGCGGGCTGACCTGGTTCTGCCCTGCGAACTGATGCTCGAGAAAGAAGATATAGTGGGTTCTTTTCTGCATAATTATGTGAATTATGTCAGACCCGTGCTACCACCGCCAAAAGGGGCGCGCAGCGATTTATGGATCCTTTCAGAACTGGGCAAGAGGCTTGATCCACCTATACTGTTACCGAAAGCGGAGAACTGTTTGAAGGCCAGTCTGGACTCTCCGTACCTGGATATCTCGCTGGAAGATCTGCGCCAGCTGGGTTTTGTCCGGGCAAATCGTCCAGAAATCGCCTATTCGAATCTTCGCTTCGACCACCCTGACGGGAAGTATCACCTGCCCACCGACCTTCACCAAGAGATTCCGCCACCGGATCAGTTCCCACTGAGATTGCTTACACTCGTGCGAAGAAACTTCGTGCATTCACAGATGCTGCCCGAAGAGCACGATCCGCTTCCTCGTGTCTGGATCTCATCGGAAAGTCCCGCGCTGGAAGGGCTGGATCTGGACCGTGAAATATATATGGTTTCCCCACTTGGCAGACTCAAAGTGAGGGTAGAGCGTTCTCAGGATTTGCACCCCGAGGCGGTGATCTACCGGAGGGGAGACTGGATGAAGTTTGGCGGTGGAGCCAATCAACTCGTTGCCGCCGAGCTAACGGACATGGGAAATTGTGCCGCATACTACAGTCAATGCGTCCGGCTGGAGAACTGAGGCAACTAGGAACTAGACACTAAGCACTATGCACTAGAGACGAGCGGAAAACGGTAAGCAGTCCAGATGGGTGTACTGATCGGTTTACCCAGATGCTTTGTCTGCTGATTACGGACTTGGCTAACCAGATTAACCTGTGTTAGATTCACGCGTTCGCGATTACAAAGGCTGCGGTTGCCATTTTCCAAGGCACCAAGGAAGGCATGAGGAGAAGTTGTGATCCCGATTGACGAACTCAAAAAGTACGAAATCTTGGCCGAACTGGATCCGGCTGAATTGAAAATCCTATCCGGGATGGCTGAGGCCATCCATGCACGGGAAGGTGAGGTGCTGATACAAGCGGGACTTCCGGCTCGCACACTCTATATCCTTCAAGAAGGAAACCTCATGGTGGCCTTTCCTGATGGTCGCGCCATTACCTTTCACAAATCCGGTAGGGTGGTGGGTTGGTCGGCCCTGGTCAGTCCAGCAAGGTACACGGCATCGGTTACCTGCCTGACTGACTGCACACTCATTACCTTTCCCGGGAGTGAGCTATTACGTCTGGTGCAGAGAAACGTGGCTATGGGGACCAAGATTATGCGCAAGATTTCCGAGGTGCTCAGCAGGCGGCTTCCTTTTTTGCAGGAAGAAGACAGGCAAAGACTGAGAAAGGAAAGGTAAAACCATGGGTGGGTTTTCTGGAATCAGCGCTGGCAATGGCTGGCTGATCGCTGCCCTGGGGATCTCTATTGTTTTTTTCGGGCTGGCATCCCTGGCGTTTATCATTACCTATTTCCCGCGGGCAGTCCGCTGGTGGAATGACCATGCTCAGAGTCCCAAGTATACCGTTCAACTGCTGAGAGGCCTTTTCAGCCAGCAAACCACAGCGGCAACTACAAACGCTGATACTGGGGAAGTCCCTGAACCTGAGGGAGTCGATGACGTAGAAGAAGCTCTGCGTTTGATCACTGCTCATATGAAGGAGCCATTCAAACTTCCCCGGCTCATTGAGATGGCCGAGCAGCGAGGACTGGCCCGGGTTCACTCAACCATTAATCGTTTGATAGTAAAGGGCACGATGGCTGGTGGGGCAGATGGTCTGTTCCGCTGGGCCAAGGAAAGTGAGAAGGAGGATCCAGTTGCAAGCAGGTTAGAAGAGGGCAAATGAGGCCCTGTCTGTCAACCGAGTGAGTACTGATTTGAAGTATCGGCGTACTAAGGTGACTGGAAATTCCACATAACAAATAACAAATTCCAAACAAATCACAATGACCAAATTTCCAAATTCCAAACCTGTTTTGGTCATTGAAACTGGGGACCCGCCCGCAGGGTGGGGAGTCCGGAGGACCAATATTGGAATTTGTTATTTTCCAGTGCCCCATTGATACCCCTACTACATCATCTCACTTGATCGGTGGCAAAGAGAACATGCGAGGAAGTTTCTATGGAACTGCTGATAGAGTTTTTTCAAAATACCGGTTTTGGTATGGCTGACTATCGCTATCTAGTGATGATCGGTGTGGGGCTGGTCTTCATCTATTTAGGTATTGCCAAGCACT
Organism: Syntrophobacterales bacterium; assembly: GCA_050123975.1. Classification (GTDB taxonomy): domain Bacteria; phylum Desulfobacterota; class Syntrophobacteria; order BM002; family BM002; genus BM002. Next base: position 8,844 of record JASFGC010000095.1, read on the forward strand.
ATGAACCGCTGCTCCTTGTTCCCATTGGCTTCGGTATTCTGGTTGGTAACGTCCCGGTTTTTAAGGGTTTGGGCCTGGGCATCTATGAGAAAGGTTCGGTGTTCAACTATCTCTACTTTGGTGTGAGCCAGGGTATTTATCCTCCCTTGATCTTCTTGGGTATTGGTGCCATGACCGATTTCTCCACACTTTTGGCCAGGCCAAAACTTATTTTGCTGGGTGCAGCTGCACAACTAGGTGTTTTTATGACTTTTTTAGGGGCTTTATTCCTGGGTTTCGTCCAGAAAGAAGCAGCTTCTATCGGCATTATTGGTGGTGCAGACGGCCCTACCGCGATCTTTTTGTCGGCCAAGTTGGCACCGCACCTGGTAGGGCCCATTGCCATCGCAGCCTATTCCTACATGGCCCTGGTGCCGGTTATCCAGCCACCAATCATGAGACTGCTCACCAGTAGAGAAGAACGTCTCATCAAGATGAGTGATCCCAGGGAGGTGAGTTCGCAAGAAAAAATCCTCTTTCCCATTGTGGGATTGTTGTTTTGCTGCTTTTTGGCACCTGCCGCCCTGCCATTGCTGGGCATGCTGTTTTTTGGTAATCTTCTGAAGGAATGTCTGGTTACTGACCGGTTGGCAAGAACCGCCAGAACTGCTGTGGTTGATACAGTAACGATTGTTCTGGGTCTCACCGTGGGTGCCAGCACCCAGGCTGATGTATTTCTTACTGCCAAGGCCGTCGGTATCTTTATCCTTGGTGCCTGCTCCTTCATGGTGGCCACTGCAGGTGGAGTGCTCTTTGCGAAACTGATGAATGTGCTGAGCCGGGACAAGATTAACCCGCTGCTCGGTGCCGCCGGAGTGTCGGCGGTGCCGGACTCGGCCCGAGTAGTGCAGATGGTAGGAAACGCAGAGGATCCGAGTAATTACTTACTCATGCATGCCATGGCGCCAAATGTTGCGGGGGTTATCGGCTCTGCCATAGCCGCCGGTGTTCTCTGGAGTTTCATTGGTTGATAGACTAAAAGGACATCCCTGGAAAACCGCGTCGGTGGGAGATGAGACCGACTCCATCTGTCCCCGTTGTGATGGCGAGACCATTCACCGGGTGGTGGCCATGAAAGAGAAAAAGATCCACCTGGTGATTTGCAACCGTTGCAACAGCCAACACCGGTACCGCCCCTCACTGGCTGCCATAACCAGGAAGGTTCCTCTTCCATCCGAACGCCAAGCAAAAGTCCTGAAGAAGGTTGAGTCAGCCAGGACCTCGCGTGCACGGGTGTCTTTGAAAGAGTGGCAAGCTCTCAAGGAAGTGGCCGGTGAGATGGAGCCTCTGCCATACGACCCGACCGCTTCTTACCATGAAAAACAGATCGTTGCCCATCCTACGTTTGGACTCGGCTTCGTGCGCAAGGTGATTGATGCTTCAAAAATGGAGGTTGTCTTCGAACGCGAGATCAAGATACTGATCATGAACAGAAAGAAGTAATACTAGGCACTGATGGAGAGTGGCCAGTAGCCAGTAGTCAGCATCCAGTAGACAAATATCCTAGCGAGATAATTTCGGATTACGAATTTTCCATTCCACAACACTTGACGCAAAATCTCACATCTCACATCCCGTATCTCAAATCCGAAATTCGCAATCCGCAATCCGAAATTGCTAAAGTGCCTAGTGTTTAGTGCCTAGTGCCTAGTTGATTTTGGGTTGGCCATCTGATGATGAAGGGCAAAATGGCCGTCAGATTTATTAAAGCAAGAATAAAGAGCGTCTGATAGATTCCCATTGAAGGTATGAAAACTAGTCCCACCGAGAGACAGCCCAGGAAGGATCCCAAAAGATCAATAGCATAAACTAAGCCGGCGGTAGGTCCGACTTGCGGTTGCTCCTCAAGCAATATCCGGTTGGCCAGTGGAAAGTGGGCTCCGCCGAGAAAACCCGCCACCAACGTGACAACAGAGAATGTTTCCCTGTACAAGAATTCGTACCTGCCAAAGCTCAGCCAGTCAGAAAAATGGGCAAACATGAAAGCCAAACCGAGACAAAAACAGGCGAGGGCGAACTGGAAGATGACGAGGGTTTTCATATGCAGAGGTCTATTTCTGGGGTAGTAACTAAAGGTGAAACTTCCCATGGCCAGCCCCACCATAAAGAGGGCTAGCAGGATCCCTATCTGATAGTAGACATAACCGAAGAATACTTGAAAGG
>JASFGC010000096.1:0-11015 GCA_050123975.1 Syntrophobacterales bacterium
AGCAATTGAACCCCGCTAAAGCGGGATTCGAAATGTAAGGAAGGTATCCCATTTTATTGTAGTTCGCTCGCAGTCCCCCAGTCCTGCCTGGCGGTACTGGGGTTAGTGCTCGCTGAAGCATTTTCGCGCCATTTTATGGCAGTGTCCCGTTTGCGAAAGCACCAAATCTTCATGCAGACTCTAGCCGGGCGGAGATGTGCACAAAAAGGTTGCTCAGATGCTCGTTGTTTCCCAGCCTCCCCTTTGTCCTTCCTGGTGTTTCTTCTAAGTGACTGGTGAGAGGCCTGTGCCACTTCCGCAGCTGTGGGTGGGGGAGCCCCTGGCCCCGTTCCGCAGGAACGGGGAACAGGGAGGGGGTGCCTTCCCCCGCCTACAGCTGCGCTTGAAGTGACCAGGCCGGAGCCTCGGAACGACAGAAGAAACACCAGGAAGACATTTTCGCTTCCATATAAGATCTCAACTGGCGAATAGCTTCAAAGTATAAACATCAATCATCCATTTTTGGGGAAACTCCTTGAGAAAGAACTGATAAAAGATGGTAATATTACGAACCCGATCAGGATTTCTTGCTTTTGACGGAGGTAAGCTCTCTGCTTGGGATTCAACTGGAGTATAGGGGAGTGTGTCGTTGGTTGCTGAAAAAGAAAAGACAAGATGGCTGAGCGCCCGTGAGCTGAGTCTGGTGGCTCTTTTTGCAGCCTTCACTGGTATCGGTGGCTTTATTCGAGTTCCCATTCCTTTTGTGCCACTTACTTTGCAGACGCTGATGGTCATGTTTTCTGGCGTAGTTTTGGGAGGACGGCTGGCCGCTCTCAGTCAGCTCGTCTACATCATGGTAGGCTTGATGGGCATTCCCATTTTTGCCCATGGGGGTGGACCTGGCTATATCTTACAACCCACCTTTGGTTACCTGTTGGGTTTTGTCTGTGGAGCCTACGTCATAGGCCGTCTCACTGAAAAACGAAGCCCCTTGACTCGTTCTTTCCTCTGTATGGCTCTGGTATTCGGCACTATCGCAATCTACATTCCGGGAGTAAGCGTTCTCTATCTCAATTTGAACTTTATTCAACAAAAAGCTGTTTCCCTCGTTACGGCAGTGAAAATAGGATGTCTCGTGGTTCTGCCCGGAGACTTGATCAAGATTGGTGTAGTACTCTACTTCGGCCCCCTCCTGCGCCAAAAAATCCAGATCTCTCAAGTGAATCTTTCTCGGTGACCGTCCCTCGGTCTCAATACGACGTGGCATCCCCAAAAATCCTTGCTATTTCAGCACGTTTGTAGTAGTAGAGTGCCAACTCTGTGGACTGCCCATTAGTGGGTTGCCCTTAGCTTAAATAAGTAAGTCAGCGGTCATGATGGCACAGTTTTAGCTACGCTCTAGAGAGAAGAGAAGGCTGTTTCTTGGGTTCTGTATAGTTTATTGTTAATCCCCTAAGATTCAGTTGCGAGTTCGGCCATTTTTTTGAGGTATGGAGTGTTGTAGTGGGTTCGGACAACAAAGAAATGCTGCGTTCTCTACCGGCGGTTGACGAATTATTGCGCCAAGAGGCCATCAGTGAGGCAGTTGAGACCTATCCTCGCACCCTGGTGGTGCGAGCCATACGGAACGTTCTGGACCGCACGAGACAAGCCATCCTCAACGGAAACCTTGCCATTGATTCGCAGGGATTTGAGCAGGCTAACCTGGTTAAAGAGATTTTCACAGAAATACAGGATTTGGCATCTTTTACCCTGCGTCGGGTTATCAATGGCACAGGCATCATCGTCCATACCAATTTGGGTCGTTCGCTCCTCTGTCAGGACGCTTTGGACAGGTTGCAGCTTATCGGTAGCGGCTACTCCAACTTGGAGTACGATCTGGAGGCGGGCAAAAGGGGTTCTCGCTATGTTCATGCCGAGGCCATATTATGTGAAATAACAGGCGCAGAGGGTGCTCTCGTAGTTAATAACAATGCGGGCGCAGTGGTGCTTGTCCTCAACACCCTGGCGCAGGGCAAGGAAGTTGTGGTGTCAAGGGGACAGTTGGTTGAGATCGGCGGCTCCTTCCGAATACCTGACATCATGTCACGGAGCGGCGCCCGTCTCAGGGAAGTGGGCTGCACCAATCGAACTCATCTCTCCGACTATGAAGATGCTATCGGTCCGGAAACCGCCCTCCTACTGGATGTGCACGCCAGTAACTATCAGATCATCGGATTTACTGCTGAAGTTGGTCTCGAGGAACTGGTGGAACTGGGGCGCAAACATGCAGTCCCTGTCATGCAGGATCTGGGCAGCGGCTGCTTTGTGGATGTCACTGCTTTCGGGCTCCAGGGAGAGCCACTGGTTCAGGACACGGTCCGTTCTGGTGTGGATGTAATTACCTTTAGCGGTGATAAACTGTTGGGAGGAACGCAGGCGGGTATTATTTTGGGGAAGAGAGAGTTTATTGAGGAACTGAGGCGAAATCCACTCACCCGCGCCCTGCGAGTGGACAAGTTGACCTTGGCGGCTCTCGAGGCCACCCTCAGGCTCTATCGCGATCAAGATACGGCCATTCAGGCCATCCCCACCCTTAACATGATTGCCACCGACCAGGAAACTCTGGCAGATCGAGCCCACGATTTAGTAAAAGCTCTACGGGACAATATCCCTGAGTCAATTGAAGTGACAACAATGGATGGTTCCTCAATGGTAGGCGGTGGAGCCCTACCGACTCAGACACTTCCCACAAAACTGGTGGCCATCAGCTCCAAAGAAGCGTCAGCCGCACGCTTGGAAGCTCACTTTCGAGGACATATACCGCCCATTATAGGTCGGGTGGAACAAGAGCTCTTCTTGCTGGATGTAAGGACTTTGCAGCAAGGCGATGAGGAGGCCATCGTAGCTGCCGCTGCCAAGCTGGGGAGCGCCAACTGACGGCTCTCAGTGGTTAGTCGTCAAAAATGTCATCAAAAAAGCTCTGCTTACCCTCGATCCGCAATGCCGAATGAAGTTATCAAGAATATCCTATGAGGATTGCCATGGGACTTTACTCCATTGAGTTGACTCCAGCGGATATGGTAGACCAACAAAGCGTCTTCCAACAAGAGATGGCTGATCTGCTGGGCTGCCGGCAACTCACCATTCTTCCTCCTTTCCCGGACTACAGTCTTCTGAGCCAGAATCATTCTCCGAAAGCTCTCCTGAAGGTGGTCAATGAAGTGATTCTCAGTCGGCGACCTGCCTATGAAAAAGAGTTAGGCTGGCTTTTGCTTCCCCTGATCCAAGGTGAAGGAGTGCTGGGAGTTCTCTTTGCAGAAGAGGTGGACCAAAAGTACGGTGATGCTGAAAACCTGGTGTTACTGGAGCGACTAGCTCGCCTCTGTATTGACAGATTGCAATGGGAGAAAAGAGGTTGGAGAGATGGGGAGACCTCATTGTGGCGGCGAGAGGTGTTAATGAAGGAGGTAGACCGAGTAATTGACCTGGCAGAGAGCGGTGGCAGTTTGACTCCCCGGCGATTGCTCGGCGACGGCCCCAGGGTAGCGCAATTTAGCTTCATCTGCTTTGCCGTCACCCCAGCCCCGGATTCGTGGGCAGGAGCTGGGCCAATCTGGCAGCAACTGGGTCCGCAACTGGCGGAATTGCTGCCAAACGAGGCTCTGGCTGCGCACCTGGGAGGTGGCTATGTTGGGATCTATTGGCCTAAGGCAAAGGCAAGAGATGCTCACCTCTGGGTTGAACGGTTGCACCAAACCCTGAGTGGAAGTGACAGGGAGACAGGGACAGGTGACGAAGAGTGGGATCTGGCGGCGGGTATAGTACATTTCCCTGAAGATTTTTACGACGATGGTCCCTCACTGCCTTGGGAAAAAAGCGATCTCGGCTTGAAATTGACTGCTACCGATGAAGTGATGCGAAGGGCAACCCTGGCAGCGGAAACAGCAAGGGAGAAAGATGAGCCGATACTGGCCTACAAAACACTCCGTGAAAGAGGATTGGTAAAGTTAGAGTCAGCCATTGAAAAGCGGCTATCCGCTCTTGTAGTAGACAACGAACCGGCAGCTCTCTTGTTGGTCAAGCTGGACGATTGGAAAGTATGGCAGAGGCAACATGGCTCTAAAAAAGCTGCCAATCGGGCCAACCGTGTACTGGAGGTATGCGAGAGTGAGTGTCCGGTAGATGCTGTTGTAGATTGGGCAGGCCCGGATCGGTTTGGGGTGTTTTTGCCCGGTGCAGATGCCGAATCTGCCCAAGAAAGGGGGAGGGCTGTGCGTCAGCGAGTAAAATCGACGCTGAGCACTACGGTGCAGATAGGCGTCAGCTTTTATCCCTGCCCGGGTTTTACCAAGCAAGACATGCTTGATAACAGTCGCAAAGCGTTGATCCATACAGGGTTTTTTGGGCCCGATACCCAAACTGTATTTGACGCCACCAGCTTGAATATTAGTGGCGACAGGTTTTACGAAAGGGGGAGACTGGAAGAAGCGGTACAGGAGTTTCAAAGAGCCCTGACCTTGGATTCCGATAATGTGAATGTCCACAATAGCCTTGGGGTTTGCTACGCCAATATGGGTAAGTTTGAGGAAGCGGTTGCTGAATTTGTCCGGGTAACCGAACTGGAACCCAATGATTTCATGGCTCATTACAATTTGGGCTGTGCCCTGCTCAGCCTGGCACGCAAGAGCGAGGCTGAGCACGCCTTCAGTCAGGCTGCCGAACTGGAACCTGATAATGCTGCCGCCCATTTCCAGCTGGCGAAGCTGTGTAGAAAGCAAGATAAACGTGAAGAGGCTCTGAGACATCTCGGACGCACCGTACATCTAAATCCTAATTGGGCGAAAGCCTGGCGATTGTTTGGTGAGTGTTTCCTTGAACAGGGAGACGACGAAAAGGCCATGGATGCTTTCAAAAAGGCTCTCAAGATCAACGGGAAAGATGCGGCTGCACTGAGCGGTCTCGCTCTCTTATATGGACGCACGGAGACAAACCTGGAGGTGGCCCTTTCTTTAGCCCGTCGCAGCGTTGAACTGAAACCTGCCAGCACATTGTTTGCCCAGAGACTGGTAGAGTTACTGTTGCAAAACCGAGAATTAGAGGAAGCCCAGGCGCAATGCGAGCGAGCCGTAGCAATGGCACCAGAGGACGAGCAGCTTCGTTCATTACATGAAAAGATCACTGCAGCTCAGCGGGTATCAACCTCATAGCCGTTGGCACTCAGGGCCTTTAGCAATTCTTCAATGTGGTCCGAGCCCCTGGTTTCCACTTCCAATTCTACTCTACTTAATTCCACAGGCAGATGCCGCCCCAAGCGATCGTGGTAGACGTGAAGAATGTTGCCACGGCAGTCAGCCACCACTTTGATAAGGTGAGCGAGGGCACCAGGGACATCCCTCAGTTGTACTGAAAACCGCATGATTCGATGACTTTTGAACAGCCCTTTCCGAAGGATTCTTGCCAGCAAATGAGTGTCCACGTTACCGCCGCTGATAACAAGAACCACCGCCCGTCCGCGCAGGTTACTCAGTTGCTTGCTCATGAGTGCTGCCAGCGGGACTGCGCCGCTTCCTTCGGCCAAAATCTTTTTTCGTTCCAGCAACTCGAGCATGGCGGCGGCGATCTCTTCCTCCTCCACGGACACCATGTCGTCGACCAATCGCTGTATAATGGCAAAAGTACGTTGTCCTACTTCCTTGACGCTGATACCGTCGGCAATGGAATACTTGGCTGGGACACTGACAGGTTTGCCCAACCTGAGAGCAGCTTTGACCGAGGTGCACATAGCTGACTGCACGCCGATAATTGATGTTTGCGGGCGCAGTGCTTTTACCGCACTGGCAATTCCGGCAATGAGGCCACCGCCACCAACGGGAATCAGGATTGTTTCCACCTCCGGTAACTGAGAGACAATCTCCAAACCAATGGTCCCCTGGCCGGCCATGATATCTTCGTCATCATAGGGGTGGATGAAGCTTCGGCCTTCTGCTTCTAAGGTGCGGGCCTGGTCCAAAGACTCTTTCAGACTCTTGCCGGCGAGGATCACCTGGCCACCGTAAGATCGGGTGGCAATCTGTTTGCTGATGGAGGCCCATTCGGGCATGACGATTGAGGAAGGTATGGACATCAGGTGGGCAGCATGGGCTACTCCCTGAGCATGGTTACCTGCTGAGGCGGCCACGACGCCTAGCGGACCAAGGGTTTCTCGTATCTTTTTTAGCTTGTGGTAAGCCCCACGGAATTTGAATGAACCGGTCCTTTGCAGATTCTCCAATTTGAGATAGACTTTGGCATCAAAACGACTGCTGAGGTAATTGGAGTAAACCAGCGGGGTTTCGAAGGCTATTTTTTCCAGTATCGCTGCGGCTTGGCTGATTTCTTCAAGGCGAAGCATGGTTTCATTCCTCGGTATGTTCGATGGTTAGAAGTCGTAATAGCCAGTGAACGAAAGGTGCACCTATCTGATACCTTAGCCTAATAACAAAACAGGGATTGACCGTCAACTCTGCCATGTATTGTCAGAGTTCAATGACTTTGTCGGTAGAAGAGGTTTCAGGTTTCAGTGTTCAGGCTATAGGGAGGTTTCAGGTTTCAGTGTTTAGGTTTCAGTGTTCCCCGCTGCCGCTTCGCTTCAGACGAAATTTCCGCTTCGCTTCAGCGGGTTTTAGTTTCTTTGTTTTCCTGACACCCGAAACCTGACACCTGCATCCTCAATTGCAATGAGGAAAGACTATTGAAGCCCCTCAGGAGGCAGCCCAAAGCCGGGCTTGCCGCGCCGTAGCTTCGGTGAAGGCGGGTCCTTTGGGTCCGGATTCTTTACTTCACTATGAACCGGAAGGAGATGGACATGAACGTCAGGAAAAAGCGAGGGAGTGGTTTGCTGATCTTATATCTGACAGCGGTACTGTTCAGCCTAAGCGCAGCCGGATGCGCCTTTGTTAACGTAACCCTTTATCAGCCTGCATTACCGTTGCAGGAGAAGGTTATTGAAGGGGAAGGACCAGGCAAACTACTGCTCATGGATATAAGCGGAGTACTAACCTACGACCAGGAGAAGAAGGGCTCTAGTTTCAAAGAGCAGGTAAACTTGGTTGCCAGAGTGAAGGAGGAACTGAGAAAGGCGTCCCAGGACAATGAGGTCAAAGCACTCGTTCTTCGCATCAATACACCGGGAGGAACAGTCAGTGCAAGTGATTTGCTGCACCACGAGATCATGCAGTTCAAAAAGACAAGAAAGGTCAAAGTAGTTGCTTGTTTGCTCGGAATGGCCACATCGGGGGGTTATTATGTTGCCAGCGCGGCCGACCATATTGTGGCCCAGCCAACCACGTTGACCGGCAGTATAGGTACGATAGCGCTCAAGTTCAATGTGCAGGGTTTAATGGAAAAGGTGGGCGTTGAGGAAGAGACGGTAAAGTCAGGGAATAAAAAGGACATGTGGTCTCCCTTCCGGCCGGCAACGAGTGAGGAAAAAGTGATTTTTCAGCGAATCATCGACGAGTACCAGGGTAAATTTCTTGAGGTGGTTCGAGCGGGAAGAAAGAACATGACAGACTCGGACCTGACCATAGTAAGAGACGGGCGAGTGTTCTCCGGTGCCCAGGCGCTCAGACTGCATTTAGTAGATGAATTGGGTTACCTGAACGATGCGGTCCAGTGGGCAAGAGCCGCGGCAGGGGTGCCGAAAGCTCAGGTGATCATTTACCATCGGCCTGGAACGTATGTCGACAATGTCTATTCCAAATCACAAACAGAGACATCCAGCTGGGTGGAGCGGTTGCAGCAGGGAGAGTTACTGCCCCAGAGGCCGGAACCGCGCTTTCTGTATCTTTGGCTGCCCTAGCCAGGATGAAATGGATAGCTCCAAATGAATCCTTTTCGTGCAGCTCTTAGCCAAAAGAGGTTGCGGTGTAAGGGCTTTCCTCCTGTACCCCTTGCAAGGAAAGATTGACGGAATGGGCGCGATTTTCTATGGTAAAGGTCTTATAGCTGGGAGAATGTAATAAACAGGCCGGAGGAGTAGATTATGACGTTACCCCATCTGGGTTTGGAGGACTGTCAGCGTCTGGCAGAGGCTTTGGTCAAGCCCTATCATAAGAACTATCTCGCCATGTATAGCAGTGTTCTGGGGGGCGTGGTCACAGACCCTTTTCTGATGACCGTTCCTGTGGACGATCACATGGTGCACCGCGGGGATGGAATTTTCGAGGCCTTTAAGTGCGTCAACGGTAATATCTACAACCTCAGGGCTCATCTGGAACGTTTGGAGCGTTCAGCTCGGGCGGTACACTTGACTTTACCAGCAAGCTTGGAGCATATTACCGATCTCGTGATTGGCACAATACGCGTTGCCGGAGCCCGGGATTGTCTGATTCGGCTTTTCGTCTCGCGCGGCCCGGGAGGCTTCACCACCAATCCTTATGAGTGCCCGTCCTCCCAGATCTATATCGTTGCATGTAATCCCAGTGTATATCCGAAAGAGCTGTCAACAGAAGGTGTCTTAATAAAAAGCAGCAGCATTCCGGTGAAAAAGTCATACTTTGCCAACATCAAGAGTTGTAACTACCTCCCCAATGTGCTCATGAAGAAAGAAGCGGTGGACGCGGGGGTGCAGTACACTGTTTCCATAGATGAGAACGGCTTTCTGGGAGAGGGGTCCACTGAAAACATCGGCTTGGTAACGCCGAACCGTACTCTGAAGTTTCCCCGGTTTGCCAGAATTCTCAAGGGTACCACCGTAACCCGGGTTGCAGAATTGGCCGAGTCTCTGGTTGCAGACGGCAAGCTGGAACAAGTGGTGTTCGAGGATATAAACTTAAACGAGGCTTACAGTGGCGCTGAAATTCTGCTTTTTGGAACCACCTTTGATGTCCTGCCGGCGGTGGTTTTTGACGGCCATGCCATCGGCTCTGGCAGACCCGGCGAGATTTACGAGTCGCTGCATGCATTGTTGATGAAGGACATTGAGAGGAACTCGGCTCTGCATACTCCGGTGTTTGAAACAGCATAGTATCAGGCGCAGAGAGCATCCTTCAACTCCTTCGACGAGACTTGTCGACGAGCTCAAGTCGTGTCGCTCAAGTCGAGTCGCTCAGGACAAGCAGCGCTTGGCGTCAGAACTGATTGGATTGACAAGCATAGCTTGCTGATATAGAAGGGGCGAAAGCTTCGAAAGGAAAACCAGGTGCGGCCATGGAGGATATGAAAACTATTGTTGATCGCAGTTTCGAGGAAAGTATGGCGGCAAAACAAAGATGCCGGGAAGACAACCAGGAGGTATTAATCCGAGCCGCCACCATGATTGTGGACGCCTTTAATAATGAGAACAAGTTGATGATTTTCGGAAATGGTGGTTCTGCTGCGGACGCCCAGCACATTGCGGCGGAATTTGTCAACCGCTTTATGATCGAACGCCCACCGCTGCCGGCTATGGCGTTAACCACAGACACATCCATTCTCACCAGCGTGGGAAACGATTACACGTTTGACGACGTTTTCAGCAAACAGATAAAAGCGCTGGGAATGGAAGGCGATGTGGCCTGGGGCCTGAGCACAAGTGGAAATTCGGTAAACGTTATGGAAGCCCTGATCATAGCCAGAGAACGAGGATTGCGTACCATCGGTATGACCGGTGCCAACACTGGTAAAATGGCAGAGGTGGCGCAGGTGCTGCTCAAGGTAGATGCAGAAAATACCGCTCGCATCCAAGAGTGTCATATCACCATGGCCCATATCATCTCTGAACTGGTGGACTACCAGCTTTTTCAAAGGCCTTTATCTCGATGAAAAAAGATCGGCCCACAATAAAGCCTATCTCTCTTGAGAATGTCCGTACCGGTCGTCTCAGTGAGCGGCAGAATACGGTCTCATTGGCGATCACTGGAAAGGCCTGGGAACCGGGGCAATCGCTACAAGAATTTCTCCAGAGGCTCCCTTCCGTTCTGGGGGCGGCTGACTTACGCCAAGTGGTTCAGAGGATATGTGAGGCTCGGGAGCAGAAACGGCCAGTACTCCTTGGCATGGGAGCCCATCCAATAAAAGTTGGACTCAATTCCATCATAATAGACCTCATGGAGAGGGGAGTGCTGAGTGGTGTGGCCATGAACGGCGCCGGCATAGTTCACGATGCCGAGATGGCGTTGGTGGGAGGGACCTCGGAGGATGTGGCCACAGCACTGGCAGACGGCAGTTTTGGCATGAGCCACGAGACTGCCGATTTCTTAAACAGGGCTATAGCCCAGGGGAGGGAAGCGGATATGGGGCTCGGCGCGGCGGTGGGAGAGGCACTGCTGCAGGCTGACATCCCCCATGTGGAACACAGCATTCTGGCCGCAGGTGTCAGACTCTCCATTCCTGTCACAGTGCATGTTGCCCTGGGCACCGATGTTATCCACATTCATCCAAGCTTTGATCCAGCAGCAACCGGGAGCGCTACTCACCTTGATTTTCGTATCTTCGCAGGACTGGTGGCTTCCTTGGAAGGTGGTGTTTATCTGAACCTCGGTTCGGCGGTGCTACTACCAGAGATCTTTCTCAAAGCCGTTTCTCTCGTGAGGAACTTAGGTCACCAGCTTAAGAATTTCACTACTGTTAACATGGATTTCAATCGCCACTATCGTCCCCTGGTTAACGTGGTGCAGAGACCAACCCAGACAGGCGGTCGAGGTTTCGAACTTATCGGACACCACGAGATCATGTTGCCGCTGCTGGCAGCGGCGGTTATTGAGTCGCTCGACACAAAGCGCAAAAAGCATGGCGCGTAACGTCTAGAAGAATCGCCAAGAAGTTAAGCACTCATTCTTTGCAGAAGCTAAGTATTTCAACTTTTTGATTTCTCAGTAGAAACGTTTCAGTAATGTTACAAATTACGCTCTGCGCTCTGCTTCAACGAAAGCACGCGACATGAAAAAGATCGTGATTAAAGCCGGCCACATTACTGCTGAGGCGGAGCTCAATGAGTCGAAGACGGCCATGGCGATTTGGCAGGCATTACCCCTTGAGGGTTTGGCAAACACCTGGGGAGAAGAGATATATTTCCGGATTCCAGTATCACACGA
>JASFGC010000097.1:0-10843 GCA_050123975.1 Syntrophobacterales bacterium
GTTTCACGCCCTTAGATTCCTGACGATTTTACCATTGATTTCAAAAACTTGTTCGCATTTTTGAAACCACCCAGTTTGGAATAGAAGACTTCGCTGCTTCCATCATTCTTTAATCTAACACCAAGGAAATATGGGGTTCTCACTTCACCCAATGCCTTGTGGATTGTGTAGTCCTCGTCGGAAAAGAGGGGGAAAGGAACTTCATATTTCTTCCGGAAAAAGTTCACTTCAAAGTCACTGTTCCCAACACCAATACCGATTAATTTAATTTTGTTCTTGAGGTCTTTATTGGACTGGATGGCGCGATATAATTCGTTCACCCGGAACGCTTCTTTTTGACAGAACGGTCAGTACATGTTGAAGATCTCGATGATGACTACCTCCGCCTCAATCTGAGGTATCGTAAACTGGCCACTACCGGAAAGTCCCAGATGGCTCTTAGCCTGAGGATCATCGGGCACAGCCAGCTTGATTGGTGGAAGAGAATCCCCCACGGCTGGAGGTTGATCTGCGGCCTGAGCCGGACAAATCATCAGGAAAGAACAGATTACAGTGATCAGTGACAAATAGAGCAGTTTCTTGAACTCATTGAACATGGATATCTCCTCTCCCTAAATTTTCCCAAAAGCAGAACTGGGCTTTGTTGATGATTCTGGGCATGTCTTTCACTGATTTTGGCTGCTAACAATAAGAACAACAGTTTTAGATTTTGTCAAGTTAAACCACCTGCCTTGACCCCATCAGGAGTTTAGATTAGGATTAAACGCTCGTCTTCAGCAAGACTCTCTTTAGCAAGACTCAAGGATAGGTGCTAGTGAAATGAAAATAGTGATTGATCGGGAAAAATGTCGAGCTTCGGGTGAATGTGTGGCAGCTTGTCCTGAGGATGCCATCTCCATAGTGGACGGTGTGGCTACCATCGATGAGTCCAAGTGCGATCTGGACGGGATTTGCATTCCGGCCTGCCCTCATGGGGCCATTGGCTTTTCGGAAGGGGTTAAGAAAGCGGCCAGATAGGCTCCACTCAGTCTCGTTCTCCCGCCAGGTGGTCAGTCAATATCGACTTCAGCTTTCCCGTATGAGCTCCATAAAAATGATCTGCCCCCTCAATTATTTCCAGCTGAGCGCTTGAGTTCCAGGTGGGTAGTATGGTTTTGATGAGTTCCGGCGGCGCAATCTCATCGTGGCTACCAGCGACTACCAACTTCAGTTGAGGGATGGATTGTGGCGGGCCAAAGTCGAGGAACGCCACTGGAGGCGAAACCATCACCATCCGGTGGACTGTGTCTTTCTCCGGCCGAGCAAGAGCATTCACCCAGGCACCGAAAGAATAGCCGGCCAGATCTACTACATTTTTTCCTTGCTCGGCCAGGTAATGCACAGCTGCATTGACGTCCTCCTGCTCTCCCTGGCCGTTGTCGTATTCTCCCTGGCTGCCACCAACGCCGCGGAAGTTGAACCGTAGCGTGGTATATCCTGCTTGCTGATAAGCTTGGACCAGCGATTCCACCACATTGTTGTGCATGCTGCCACCATAAAGTGGGTGGGGATGGGTAATTACTGCGCCTTTGTCTCCGGGCTTCGTTTGCAGAAGCCCCTCGATCTTAAGAGCGCCGGCCATAAGGAAAATTAGTTCTTCATCCATAGCTGCAATTTTTACTTGTACTTTTCAAAAAGATCCATCATTTGCTCTTTGAATTCCTCAGGAAGAGCTGTGAGTTTGTCTTCACTCAGCAAGACAAATTCACCTTCTCCTTTCGCCAGAATTTTTCCCGAGGAGTCCAGCAATACGGCTTCGGCCTGGCACGACCGCGACGTGCCGTCTGAAGTTATTGCTCCTTTCACAGTGATAGGTACTTCAACAGGCACCGGTCTCAGATATCGCACCTGGATTTGTCTGGTCACTGAAAAGGCCTTCTTGAAATAGATAACGGTCCAGGACATAATTTCATCCAGAAGGGTGGATATTATTCCACCATGGGCCATGTTTTGCCAGCCAACATGATTTCTGCTCAGAACAACATCTGAGCAGACGGAACTGCCCTGGCGGTAGAAATCCAACTTGAGGCCAATGGGATTATTGGTGCCACAGGCGAAACAGTCATGACCTTCGATAATGGGGATGGGGGTTTTTTCTTTGTCCATTGTGTGCCTTTCTTTGTGGAATCTCGACCCGACTCTGGTGCTATTTCTTGTACCCCATGGAACTCATTTGCGCAAGAGGATCAGTCACCCAACCCTTGCTTAAGTGCAACCAAAAGACTAATCTAACCACATAATGGTTGAGCGAGCTCAATAACCCTTTTCGTTTTTTTCATTTCAGGCATTTTAGATCAATTTAGTACATTTTAGGCACTTCTTGTTTATAACTGCTAAAAACCAAGGAGGATAGGCATCTATGAGCACCTCCTTACCCTCCAATGTAATGGATTTGCCCGACCTCCGAGATCAAGTAGGTGTTTTCCGAAACCGCGAGCACGCGGGAGAGGTTCTCGCTGGCATGCTTGAAGATTACTCCGATAGTGAGGCCATAATTATGGCCGTGCCGGCGGGTGGAGTACCAGTGGCAAAGGTACTTGCAGAGAAGCTCAATCTTCCCATGGACATTGCGGTAGTAAGCAAAATCACTCTGCCGTGGAATACGGAGGTTGGCTACGGAGCCGTGGCCTTCGATGGCACCGTGAGACTCAACAATGATTTGATAGCGCGTCTTGGGCTTACCGATGAAGAGATTCAGCAAGGAATCAGGAAAACCTCGGCCAAGGTTGCACGCCGAGTGAAAAATCTCCGCGGTGAGCAATCTTTGCCAGACCTCTCTTCATCTCACATCATATTGGTAGATGACGGCCTTGCCTCGGGATTTACCATGCAGGTGGCAGTTGAAGCCGTGCAGAAGGCAGGTGCAAAGAGCATCACCGTGGCAGTGCCCACTGGTCACCAGCGCTCGGTGGAGAGTATCGCCGGTGCAGTAGACACCCTCTGTTGCGCCAATATTAGGAGTGGATACCAGTTTGCGGTGGCAAGCGCTTACCTGCGCTGGTCAGATGTTAGTGAGAAAGAGGTGGCCTCTCTGTTAGCAGGTGCCTTACGCTGAAAAAACAGATACTATTAAGAGCAGTTTATTCAGCATCGAAAACCTGGTCCTTGGGGCCAGGTCAGCGTACAATGCCTCTGCCGGTACAAGTGCGAGCACTTTTGGAGTATTGGAGTACTGGAGTGTTGGCAAAAACGAAAGCCCGAATTTAATTTGAATTGATCCCTGCATTACTCCATTACTCCACCACTCCATCACTCCAGCGGACTGGCGCAAGGGGGAAGGAGTATGGAAGCCCCCTCAGGGGGCAGTTCAAAGCCGGGTCCTTTGCCCCCGGATTATTTAGTATCACTCGTTTAAGACTTCTTAAAGTCCCACAGATTATTCGTCGCTCGGGAAATCAGGTTACCTTACCTGTTCAAGTGGGGAATTGAAGCTCCCTGCAGCCCCGCTAAAGCGGACTCTCCGCTTCGCTCCGGCAAGACCTGTCGACGAGCTCAGGTCGAGTCGCTGCAGGGAATCTTCGAAATGTAAGGTATTAATCCATTATATTGTAGTTCGCTCGCTAACCCCGTCCGCCTCTGGCGGACTACGGGGATACCCTCGCTGGAGCATTTTCAATGCACGTTCAGGTGTCGGATTTCATTTTTTTTCTTTCATGGATCCGGACCTACGGTCGGCGTCACATTTGAGGAAATAGAAGCGGGCAACGAATGCGTGCAGCGAGCCCGCGCCTGGTTAGACAGCTGCGGCAAGGAGGGTGATGTGCTCTTGCCTGAAGGAGAGCGGCCCGAGGAGTTGATACGTGAAGAAGCAGGTGATGAGTCTGTGATAGTAATGGGTGGAAGCCTGCGGCACGATGTGCATCTCAGAGTTCGAGGGAGTATACCGCTTCAAGTCCTGGCAAAGACAGAATCCAGTGTTTTACTGGCAAAGCTGCCGCCAGAAGTGGATACTGTTTTTTTTGAAGATCTCGACACCTGTTAAACGCTTGGCGCTTAGCGCTATGCGCTCGGCGCACGGAAAAGGAGGTGAGAACAATGGAAATTTATTTTATGCAGCACGGGCCCAATCTCTCCAAAGATGAGGATCCCGAGGAGTCTTTGAGTCCGGAAGGGGAGTCTCAGGTTTCAAAGGCAGCGCAGGCCATCAAAAAAATGGACCTCACATTCGATGCGATCATCGCAAGTCCAAAAAAGCGGTCTCAGCAGACTGCTGCAATTGTTGCCAAGGCTGTTGGTTTTCCAGTGGATGGCATTGTGGAGACGGAGAAGGTAAAGGCCATGACTCCAGTTGAGGAAACCATTCATTATCTTGAGCAGTTTAAAGACAAGCAGTCAGTTCTCATAGCGGGACATCTCCCATCTCTCGCTGAGGTTGCCTCGTCTCTGTTAACCTCAGGTTCCAAGACTACCATTCAGTTCGAAAGAGGGGGAATTGGCAGGATTGATGTGGATGCGCTTCCTACTCATGAAGGTAAGCTTCGTTGGTACTTGACGCCGGCTCAACTGGAACTCATGGCGGGGTAGAATCGCATCTGACTGCTGCGACCACGGATATGGCCGTCCTTCCCGGCGTCCTAGGGTGTCGGCCCCTGCGACGTACCGTTCAGGTACGCCTCAGAACCAACACCCTGCGGTTTCCAGGTGGCCCGTCCATCTGATTCGCGCTCGCTGCGCTCCGCTCAGTCCCGCATGCGGGTTCCCAGTTTCGTGGTCTCGCGACAGTAATTCATAAAATATCCGGGCAAGGAGAGAGGAAAATGGCAGCAAAACAAAAAGACCGTGCTTACCCGGTCATCCCTTCTGACCGTGGAGATGACTTGCATAACTTGGAGTACGCAGAATCCGCTGATCTTGTGCTTTTTGTGGCAGGCAATCAATTCATGGTCATGGAAGAGTTGTTGACTGTGTTTCAGAATCAATATCCTGATATCAAGAAAATTTTCTATGAAACACTACCGCCGGGCTTGGAACTCAAGCAGATTCTGGCAGGGGGTGCGCTTTTTCAAGACAATCTCATCGATGTTCGACCCGATGTGTACGCCTCAGTGTCCGAAGCAGCAATGAAGCAACTAAAAGAAAACGACCTCATTTCTGCTGAGGACTACTTTCTCTATCTGCACAACCGGATCGTCCTGATGGTGCCAGAGACCAATCCTGCGCAGATCGCCTCAGTCCAGGATCTTGCCAGGCCAGAGGTGCGGATATCCCAGCCCAATCCAGAGTATGAAGATATTGCCTTTCACATCTTGGACATGTACCGCCAAGCTGGAGGTGAGGCTCTGGTTCACCGTGTAATGGAGGAGAAAAGGGCAGAGGGCACTACCATCCTCACAGTGGTTCATCACCGGGAAACTCCGCTCAGGATACAAATGGGGACGGTTGACGTGGGTCCGGTTTGGGCCACAGAGATTCAGCATGCTCGGCAGACCAAGCTGGCTGTAGACATGGTGGACCCAGGTCAGGGGCTTGACCAGAGAGAAGAGATAAACTACTACATCTGCAAAATGAAAGGCTCAGGCAATCCAGAAAACGGTGCAAAATTCTTGGAATTCATAAGATCCCCAGTGGCTCAGGGTATCTATGAGAGGTGCGGTTTTGTGCCACATTTTGCTACATCGTAGTATCAGTTGTGGCATAACCCGGCAATAATGATTATAAAAAAAGAGCTTTGCATGTCGCAGGTTAACTAAGGTGAATGATGCCGGATGAGCAAAGAAAATCAATTCTCTGCCCCAATTGCAGCAAGTTGATTAGTGCTGCTGAGCAAACCTGTCCTCATTGTGGGATGTCGAGACCTGGCTCTCGCTGGAAAAATATCCCTATAACTCGTGGCCTTTTACAGAGTGACCAACTCATTAAGACCATTATATATCTCAATGTGGGGATGTATCTCATCTCTCTCCTCATGAATCCGACAAGAATGGGCTTGTCAGCAAATCCGTTTCTATTTCTTTCTCCATCAAACGGGTCCCTCTTGCTGCTGGGATCGACGGGAACAATACCCATAGATCAGGGGCACCGCTGGTGGACCCTGGTCTCCGCCAATTATCTTCATGGCGGAATTTTACACATTGTGTTCAACATGATTGCTTTGTACCAGATAGGTCCTCTGGTACTTCGTGAATACGGAGCAAATCGCTTGATTAGCCTGTATACTCTCGGTGGTATCTTTGGTTTCTTGGTTTCATACCTTGCTGGAGTGCGTTTCACCCTTGGGGCTTCAGCCGCTGTCTGCAGTCTGATTGGTGCCAGTCTTTACTACGGGAAAAGTAGGGGAGGCGCGTATGGACAAGCCATCTATAAACAGATTAGCGGTTGGGTTTTGGTACTCTTCATTTTCGGCTTCCTGGTGCCGGGAATTAACAACTGGGGCCACGGTGGCGGGATCGTTGGAGGTATCATTCTGGGTTACTTGTTGAGTTATCATGAAAGAACCAGGGAAAATTTCTTCCATAAAAGCGTCGCTGGCTTCTGTGTTGTCTTGACGGTGGCGGTTTTGTCATGGGCCATTCTGTCCTCTGTTTACTTCAGATTTCTCGGTTAAGAGTAGTGTCATTCGCTCTGCGCTTTGCGCTCTCAGACACTATTGGTCCACCGGTACCTTTTTTGATATATTTAAGAGTCATGCTTCGTTAACGTCTAAAGAAAGGGGTGGCAGAGATGGTAAAAAACCTCGCACACAAAATTCTCGAAGCTCACTTAGTGGATGGTAGTCTTGTTCCTGGTGAGGAAATCGGCATTAGAATCGACCATACCCTGCTGCAGGATGCCACGGGAACTATGGCCATGTTGGAGTTTGAGGCACTGGGTCTTGACCGAATTAGAGCTGAGCTTTCAGCCCAGTACGTGGATCATAATCTCCTTCAGACTGACAATAAGAATGCCGACGATCATATTTACTTGCAAACCGCCTGTGCCCGGTACGGGCTTCACTTCAGTCGTCCCGGCAACGGCATTTCCCATCAGGTTCACATGGAGCGTTTTGGAGTTCCAGGAAAAACTATGTTGGGTGCAGACAGTCACACTCCTGGAGCTGCGGGTGTTTCCATGTTGGCTATGGGTGCAGGAGGGCTTGACGTAGCCTTGGCAATGGCGGGACGACCCTACTACTTCCCCTGTCCAAGAATCCTGGGGGTCAAACTTACCGGGGAACTTCCAGATTGGGTCAGCGCCAAGGACGTCATCCTCGAGATGCTGCGGCGCTACGATGTCAAGGGATGTGTGGGGAAAATCATCGAATACTACGGACCAGGTGTAAAGAACCTTTCTGCCACCGACCGGGAAACCATCGGCAACATGGGTACGGAGTTGGGTGCCACCACTACAATTTTTCCGTCAGATGAGAACACCCGGGCCTACCTGGAGTCCGAGGGGAGGGGAGATGTTTGGGTTGAATTATCTGCCGATGAGGGGGCTGAATACGATGAGTATGCGGAGATTGACCTCTCCAGTTTGGAACCGCTGATCGCCTGCCCCTCATCTCCTGGCAACGTGGTTGCCGTCCGCGAGGTGGCCGGGATAAAGGTGCATCAAACAATTGTGGGAAGCAGTGTCAACTCTTCTTTTCGAGATCTCATGGTAGTGGCCGAGATCGTGAAGGACCGTATTGCCCATCCCGAAACTTCATTTCACATAAACCCGGGCAGCAGGCAGGTGCTGGAGAATGTGGCTGCGCGGGGTGGGGTCATGAATCTCCTGGCGGCTGGAGCCCGAATTCACCAGTCAGGTTGTCTGGGATGTATTGGCATGGGTCAGGCCCCCGGCACCGGACAGGTGAGTCTCCGCACTTTTCCCAGGAACTTTCCAGGTCGTTCGGGAACCAAGGATGACAAAGTGTATCTCTGTTCCCCTGAAACAGCAGTAGCGGCAGCTCTGAAAGGGGTTATTACCGATCCCCGGGATCTGGGAAAAGAGATGGACTATCCCAGGATAAAACACCCGGCGCAATATGTTATCGACGAGTCATCCATCATTTTTCCGACCGAGGAGGGTTATAAGACCGAGGTTGTTCGAGGACCGAACATCAAGCCTTTCCCGCAACTAGACCCTCTACCAGACACGCTCACAGCAGAAATCATTCTCAAGGTGGATGACAATATCTCCACCGACACCATTATGCCGGCGGGCAACAAAGTTCTCCCGCTCCGGTCCAATATTGAGGCCATAAGCGAATTCGTCTACTACCAGATTTCGCCACAATTCCACAGCGAGGCAAAAGAAAAAGGGAAAGTCGCAATAATAGGCGGAGAGAATTATGGTCAGGGTTCCAGTCGGGAGCACGCCGCCTTGGCTCCGCGATACCTTGGGGTTAGAGCCAAGATCGCTAAGAGTTTTGCTCGAATACACAAGGCCAATCTATGCAACTTCGGCATCTTACCGCTAACCTTCAAAGAAGCCGCCGACTTTCAGAAGCTGAATAGGGGAGCTGAGGTGGTCTTCAAAGACATAAGA
This sequence comes from Syntrophobacterales bacterium, assembly GCA_050123975.1. GTDB lineage: Bacteria > Desulfobacterota > Syntrophobacteria > BM002 > BM002 > BM002. The sequence goes on from JASFGC010000097.1 coordinate 8,491, forward strand.
GACAGAATCGAGAACGGCGACACTGAAATCCCTGTGGAAGTCAACGGCCAGACAATCATCACGCAGCTGGATGTCTCTCGGCGTCAGCGCCAGGCCCTGCTGGCTGGCGGCACCCTGAATGCTGTGAAGCAAGAACTAGAGGCGAGCAAAGGACAGTAGGTAGAGAGCAGTAGGAAGAGGGAAGATTGCGGATTTCGGATTTCGGATTGCGGATTTGAAAGGGCATAGAGCATAGGGAATGGAGCATAGAGTAAGGTACCCTGAACCTTGTACCCGAACCTTAACTACTGGCTACTGACTACTGGATTCTGTGTTTCTCTTTCCTGACACCTGAAACCTGAAACCTAAGCTTTGTCGCTCGGGATTGCAGATTGCAGATAGGCAAAACCGGCTAAACGGTTTTAACGACTTCAACGTTTTCAACGAATCAACTAATTTTCTCATCAACTCATTAACCATGCACGGAGTGCCTAGGGGTTCATTTATGGAAAACAGGATGCGCATAGGAATAAGTACCTGTATCTTAGGTGAAAATGTCCGCTTTGACGGCGGGCACAAGAGGGATCGATTTGTTACCGATACCCTCGGGCAATTTCTGGAGTTTGTGCCAGTTTGCCCAGAGGTGGAGTGTGGGCTGGGAATACCCCGGGAGTCCATGCGGTTGGAAGGAGATCCGGAATCACCAAGACTGATGACCAGTCGAACCAAGATCGACCACACCGAGCGGATGATCACGTGGGCCCGTAAGAGGGTGCAGGAACTGGAGAAGGAGGATCTCTGTGGCTTTATCTTCAAGAGCCGTTCCCCTAGTTCAGGCATGGAGAGGGTGAGGGTCTACAACGAAAAGGGAATTCCGGCAAGGAATGGCGTTGGCATGTTCGCCCGTATTTTCATGGAGCACTTCCCCTTGCTTCCCGTTGAAGAGGATGGGCGACTGCACGACATTAGACTTCGGGAGAACTTCATCGAGCGCATCTTTGCCCTGAAGCGCTGGAGGGACCTCTTGGATGAAAAAAAGAGCAGGGGAGGGCTGGTCGCCTTCCACACGCAGCATAAGTTGCTTATTCTATCTCACAGCCAGAAGCATTCCCGCATCCTGGGGAAACTGGTGGCAGAAGCCAAGAGCATCCCTCCTAAACAACTATATCCGCAATATCAGACGTTGTTTATGGAGGCCTTGAAGCTAAAAACCACCATCAAGAAAAATATTAACGTGCTCCAGCACATGATGGGCTATTTCAAAAAGCAGCTCTCCGCTGATGAAAAGCACGAATTACTGGAAACATTCGAGCAATACCGGGAAGGTTATATTCCACTCATCGTGCCCCTCACTCTGATTAAACACTATGTGCGAAAATACGATCAGCTCTACCTGAAACAACAGGTCTACCTGAACCCACATCCGGTGGAGCTGAAACTGAGAAATCATGCCTGAGGGGATTGCGGATTGCGGAATGCGGAATGCGGATTTAAAAAATACAGGAGACAGGAGACAGGAGACAGGAGACAGGAGACAAAACATACCTGTAGGATTTTTGCTGTGGGAGCGGCTTTCCAGTCGCGACATCACTAGTTCGGCGATTTCAACGACTTGAACGATTTGAACGGTTTCAAAGATTAACCGCTTACCGGAAGAGTATTTGATGACTTCTTGGTTTGAAACCTACAAACCTGTGGCATCAAGTCGAATGCAGCTCTGGCTAGGTGGTGCCATGTGGAGTTGTGTTGGTGCTGGACTGTTTGCTGTCGGCACCTACTGGTTGCTCAAGGATGGAGAAACGATAGGTTTTGTCCTACTGGCTGTTGCCGCAGGTTTAGGGCTTGGAAAAGCCTCGTTGGTTTTGGATCGGACAACAGCAAGCAATATCGACCGGGTCAAATCGCGTGGAGAAGATCGATGTTTTGGAGGTTTTCTCTCGCCTCTTGTCTGGATAATAGTGATAGGAATGATGCTTCTGGGCCGAATACTCAGAACAATCGGCCTACCAAAACCGATCCTCGGACTGATCTATGGAGCCGTCGGTATTGGACTTTTGTACTCTAGTCGACTGATCTGGAGGGCGTTAAAAGAACAGGGTGAAGTCAAGGTATCGGCAGTGGAGAGTCCTGATGGAAAATAACCAGCCTTCCTTCCATATAATTAAAATTAGTTTTCATCCTGCCTCACTTGCTTAAGGCTAATTTGTGCTTATCTTAAATGAAATTTACAGTTTCTACTGATGAATGAAACTCAATAGGAGTGGAAGGAAGGAGTTCGATATGAAAGATAAACGTAATTACCACCTTGAGGTGCAGGAACATATTGATTGTTTTGCAAACACGGATCCGCTGAAGGAAATGTCTGAAATTAATG
>JASFGC010000098.1:0-10819 GCA_050123975.1 Syntrophobacterales bacterium
ACTGCAGCTGAAAGAGCAACTCGCACCTGGCGAGACTCACATCCCGGTATGGCGACTGCCCCTGTCGTGAGCTTTGCTGGTGGATATCCCATTGCCCTTGAAGACGAGGCCCTTACCCGCAAGGATCTGCAAAGCAGCTTTATCATTTCGTTCATTGGAGTCAATCTTCTCTTCTTTCTCGTTTTTCGGCAATTCCGTATTCTCTTCTTCATGCTCCTGCCCTTGGCCATGGCCTTGATCTGGACCTTCGGGATTTTGCAGCTTATCTTCGGCCACGTCAATATCCTCACCGGCGCTTTTGCCGCCGTCCTCCTGGGGCTTGGTATTGACTTTGCCATCCACCTCCTCAACATGTACGTCCAGGCAGGACAAAATGAGGAACAGAGTAGCGGCTTGCCGCCAGCCCTGGCTAAGAGTGGCAGGGCCATTCTCATGGGTGGACTGACTACTGCGGCAGCCTTTTTCGCTTTGGGGGTTTCCTCTTTTAGGGGATTTCAAGAACTGGGCATAATTACCGGCGTTGGCATTCTTGCCTGCCTGACTGCAATGCTGGTTGTACTCCCCGCCTTGCTTGCTTGGCAGGAAAGTCGTGGTCGGCCGATAGGTTCCTCACGACCTATTCCCAACTTCGGTCTTGACTCTCTGATTGCACCTGTGGTGGCTCGTCCGCGCCTGGCGGTGGCCATCAGTACTATTCTATTGATGGTTCTGACCATTTCAGCTTTTGGTGTCTCATTTCAAGAAGACCTTCGAGCCCTGAGACCACAAAAGTCTGGTCGCATGGTCGCAGAAAAACAGATCGAGGCCCTTCTGGGTGGAGCGAGCGGTTATCTTCTCCTGGTACTGGAGGGAGATAGTGATGCAGAACTTCTGAATCGAGCCTGGCGGCTAGAGAAAACCTTGGGCCGACGACAGGGTGGAGACAGCTTGTCACATTACCGAAGCATTCTCTCTTACTTACCGGCACCGGAGAGCCAGCGGCAAGCGCTTGATTTCTTTCATCGCCACGCTGTCGACCTCGATCCGGCGCGGATTGAGGCCACCTTTAAGCAGGCTCTTCAGGAGAATGGTTTTCAATTCCTCCCCGAATACGCTGCATACCTAGGCTGGTTGAGGACACTGGTAAATCCCAAAGGTGAAGTGGATCAAAGGACGTTCAAACAGGCAAACCTCGAAGGATTGCTCGAGCCTTTTTGGGTGGATCATGGCGAGCGCCGCAAGTTGTTCACTTTTATCTATCCGCGGCAAGGTCTATGGGGCAAGAGTGACTTAGAAAACGCAACTCTAGATCTCCACAGGGCGGCAGGCGAAGCTGGCCTCAGCAGGAGTGAGTACCGAGTAGCCGGTTGGCCGGTATTGACAGATCATTTGAAAGGACTGGTATGGCATGACCTTGGTGACTCCCTTGCTCTTGCCGGTGTGGCTATTGTGGTGGCACTACTCCTGGCATTGCGAAATCCTGTTACCGCAGCACTGGCATCCATTCCCCTGGTGGCTGGGATGGTGGCCATGTTGGGAATCATGTCATTGTTTTCCCTTTCCTTCAACTACGCCAATTTCATTGTCCTGCCTTTGATTGTGGGTATTGGCATCGATGACGGCATCCACATTGTGCACCGTTGGCGGGAAGAATCCGGTCAAGACCTCACGGTAGTGCTGAGGCAAATAGGCCGCGCCATTGTGCTCACCTCCCTGACCACCTCCATAGGGTTCGGTTCCTTGATAAGCTCCCATTACCCTGGTTTGCGCAGCATCGGCTGGGTTACTGGACTGGGAATTTTCACCTGTCTCCTTGCCTCCCTCATTCTGCTGCCGGCAGCGCTGGCATGGTGGGAGCTCTGGATGACACGGAGAAAGGGAGAAACGGCGACACGGTGATAAAGTCCTCGTCTGGAATTAAATCACAAAGGTCACAACGAGCGAATAGCGCATAGCATTGCGAGAGGTAATCGGTCATTGGTAATAGGTTATAGGTAGCAGACATCCCATAACCCATTACCTATCACCCATAACCTAAAAAATGAAGAATTGCAGAATCGTCGCCTAAAGAGTTGATTTACGTTATTATGTGAGCACTTAACGGGCGGGGACCCGCCTGCCTCGCCTGAGCCGCCCGGCAGTCGCCTGAAGCCAAAGCCGATGGCGGACGGCGAGAGCGATGGCGGGCAGGTAAACCCCGCCCCTACACGTGCTTTTCCTCCTTGCCTGCAACTAACAACGGACTACGGACAACTGACCACTGACAATAAGGGGATTTGGCCATGAAAGCCGCTTATCTCGGAATCGATGTGGGCTCCATCAGCACCAATCTGGTGCTCGTGGATGACAGTGGTGGAGTACTACACAAGAAGTACTTGCGCACCCACGGCCAGCCAATGAAGGCGATGCAAGACGGTCTCATGGGATTGGCTCAGAAAATGAATGGTGAGTTGAGCATTAGCGGTGTTGGCACCACCGGCAGTGGGCGCTATCTGGCCGGCATTTTAGTTGGTGCCGATGTTATCAAGAATGAAATAACTGCCCATGCTGTGGCAGCCCTCCATTTCGAGCCGAAGACGCATACCATTATCGAAATTGGCGGTCAGGACTCCAAGAGTATTATCTTGCGCAACGGTATCGTAATCGATTTTGCCATGAACACGGTGTGTGCCGCCGGCACCGGTTCTTTTCTGGACCAGCAGGCATACCGACTGGGAATTCCCATTGAATCTTTTGGTGAATATGCCCTCAAGGCAAAAAAACCTGTAAAGATTGCCAGTCGCTGTACGGTTTTCGCAGAGTCAGACATGATTCACAAACAACAGATGGGGCACAGCGTAGAAGACATTATCGCAGGTTTGTGCGAGGCTTTGGTTCGCAACTATCTGAACAACCTGGTCAAGAGCCAGGAACTCCGCCCACCTATTCTTTTTCAAGGTGGTGTAGCTGCCAACGTGGGCATGCAGACCGCCTTCGAGCGAGTTCTGGATAATGGCTTGACCGTTCCACCTGATTATGAGGTGATGGGAGCCATCGGGGCTGCACTGCTGGCCAAGGAAGTGGTGGCCTCAAGCGGACAAACACGCTTCCGCGGTTTTGAGGTCGGAGAGATACCCTATAAACTCAACGGTTTTGAATGCGAGGGTTGCTCCAACGGCTGCGAGGTCATGGAGGTAAAGATGCCAATGGCACCAGGCCAGGAGCGCTTGGTGCGGTGGGGGGATCGTTGCGGCAAATGGGAAACAGGCGATCTTTAGCCCGGATGTTTCATGAATTACCGTGGCGAGACCGTGAAGATGGTCGTGCCACCGGGCAACCGCAGGGTGTTGGACCCGAGGCGTACCTGAATGGTACGTCGCAGGGTACGACACCCGAGGACGCACGGAACGGCGGCCATATAATTCGCGCTCGCTGCGCTCCGCTCAGTCCCGCAAGCGGGTTCCCAGTTTCGCGGTCGCAGCAGGTCATTCATGAGACATCCGGGCTAGCTAATGGCAGGAGCTGCATGGTAGCAGTTAAGCGGTAAAACCCTTGCTGCGGTTAATCAGATCTACAAAGGCCTCTAACCGAGTTTGTACCCCACCCGGTGAAGTGTGTTCATCGAAAATGAGGGTAAGCACCGGAATAGTGTAATCTCTTGACACCTTAGCCAGAATCGTCTGGGCCACCAACTCCGGCATGCAGGTAAAAGGCATCAGATGAACGATACCGTCAAACCCTTTTCGGGCGAAGCCCACTGATTTGCCCACAGACTTTACACTTTCACCCCCACTGGGTTCGCGCAAGTATGGTGCAGCCTGACGGAGGGCCCACTTGAACTGGTTGCGCCTGAACAGCTTGAAGCGATAGCGGTCATTGAGCCAGTCACTGAGCCAAACGCCACGATGGACTTCAACTCCCATCTCCCCCAGCCGTTCTTCCACACTCATGTTGGCGTAATTTTCCAGAACCATGAAGATCTCGCCTACAATGCCTACCCGAAGAACGGAACGACTGCGGTCGTGGGCAACCGAAGCCAATATCTTACGAACCCTCCTCTTCGCTTGCCAGAGGTCACGAAATCGACTGGTTTCTTCTATTACCTTCATACAGCGACCAAGGGCCCGATCAGTTGCTCGTCTCTCAATTTCCCTTGGACGCAGCCAGTGTCCGCGCCGTAGAGCCCAATCCACCAAAGCCAGCCGATAGAGTATGAAGAAAAACACCTTGTAAGAATCCCATTTTGTCTTCAGCCCAGCGATTCTCTTAACCATGTCCAGCATGTCGCGCAAACTGTCAGGGTCATCTGCTCGACCCATCCGGAACTGGTAGCCCAAGTCTCGCAGGATCTGTTCCTGAATCACGCTGTAGTAGCCAAAACGGCAGGGACCGAAGCCGCCAGGCATCATAATATCGGTGGCACCCTGATTCAACGCCTGGATCATGTTGCCCAAATTCATTTTGAACGGCAGGCAGGCACACTCGGGAGAATATCGCGTCCCCAGCATCAGTGCTTCTTTGTTGGGGCGAGGTGGCATGGTAATGTGCACGCCCAGATTCTTGAACACCTGCTCGAAGCCAATATGGAGATGACCCATGTGGGGAATGGTCAAATGCATCTCCGGTGATGTGGGTTGCTTTACCAACTTTTTGGAACTGAAGGGCCCTGGCTTCTCCTCGATCGCTCTCGACTGAAAAGACCCAATCTTTGTCCTTTGATCCACCATGTCCAGGAAAGCCTCGACTCGGGTATTTAAACCGGCGTCGGCTGTGTGTTCGTCCATGACCAAATTGAGATATGCCTTGTTTGAATGTTTAATAACGTAGTACTCCACCAGGGCGTTGGTAAAGGAATCTTGGCCGCAGCCGAAACTGGAGACATTGATGATGCCATCCACTTCTGGACAGTGCATATAGTGCATGGCCGCAGCCACCAGTTCCTTGCCCATTTGCCAGTACACTTGCTTTGACAGTTTTTGACTTTCCCTGTCCTTGACTTCGCGAGGCAGAGATTCCGGAGTGACAATCTGTACACCATGCCGTTTGAGCAGATCCAGCAAGTCGTGGCTGAGAGCGCTATCAAAGGTGATGTAAGGCCGGCCGATGACTGCTACCTGATACCGAGGTTGAAAAGCAGCCGTACTGTCTTGTTCGGAAAAGGTCTCATCCCATGGACCTAAGGCCTGGTCCAGGGGATAGCTCAGAAGTCGCTGTTCAAATTCAACCTGAGCTTGCTGAGCAGCCTCCCATGCCTTCTCCACCCGGACTTGGCTGTTTTCGAAGTGGTGCCCCACTTCAAAGCAGGCTCCGGCAAATCCCTCTGGCTTTGGCAGCTTGGCGTTGATCCTCGGTGTCAACAAACCTGGCAAATTCGGGAACACATTACGCACCATGTCGGTCAAACCCAGAATCTTGGGGCACATGTAAGCGTCTGGGCTGACGCTGATGACCCGTGGTAACAGGATATAGTCCACTGAGTCTTTCAGTCTGGCCACATGGTCTAAGAAGACTTTTACCGGGAGACAAAGATCGCTGCGGGTGAGGCTCTGGGCGTATTCAAATCTTGACCGTTCGGTGGGCTGTGACACCTGAGTCGCAACCCCCAAGTGGGCAAAAAATGTTGTCCACAGGGGTTGGTATCGAAAATAGAGAAGGCCCCGTGGAATGCCAACGACCGGCCCAGCAGCCGAGGATTGCAGCCCGGTAGCCTCAGATCCAACGAGGCCGTTCCCGTTGTGTGGATGCAATGAAGAGTGAATCGTCACTGCTTTCGCTCCAGATCAATCGTCGGTTTCTCGGGTCTCGATAACTTCCCCTGCAAACCGCCAGCAGCGAGAATACATCATTAAGGTGCAGCTTTCAGCTTACGGTTGATGGTTACAGTCCATTTTTTCTTGGCCCCGCCGATCCGAATGGTACCATACTTCCCTCTGCTCTCTTGATACCAAACCCAATACTTATTCAGGAGTTCCTGCTCAGTGTAATAACCCTCTTTCCGGATCTCGAGCATAATGGGTTGCCTGGAATCCCATTCAAATTCTGCCGGGGTTGTTCCTCTCTCAATACCATCCACATAGTAGTGCGCCCCAGCCGGCTCGGTGTTGAGTCGAATGATACCTGTCTTTCCAGTACATCCCGACAAAATCAAGAGAGCAGCACAACACATCATGGTGATCATGGAAGCTTTAGACATGACTACCTCTAACAACTTGGTTGACAGCCGCTCATAGTTCTTGTTGCCAGTAATGAGGAACAGAACCCATTGACAGCAAACAAAAGATGAGCGGATCTATTTCAGATCAGTTGCCAAGTCAACATTTACGAATTTTTTGATGCTCCGGTCTTTCTGCACCTCATAGAAGGTAATAAAGCCTGAAGCCTGATCGTACAGAAAGACTTGTGTCCCCTCTCTGCCTGTTGCGATCAGCGAGGTGTTGTTCAGATCGACATCAGTAGGAACGGTTATCGGATCTGACTTCCACACCTTGTTCTCCTCCTGATACTTCAAGAACATGAGTTTGCGCGTTGATTTGTTTACGGCCCACATGGAACTGTGTCTTATCGCAACGATAAAATTGTCTCCACTCTGAGCCCAAGCAACATCAACAATGGTCAAACTAAAAACGAGTGCAGAAATACAGATAATAGAGCCAACCCTTGCAGCAAACTTCTTTATCATGGCCCACCCCCCCATCAATGAGTTTCTGGAATTTCTCTGCCACTGAATGCTGCAGGCAGTATTGCCTTGGGAAACCACACAGTGATTCAGAGTCGCGCCAAGGTAATCTTGCTCACCCCAGGCAGCAGCAAACGGTCACCGCTTATCTTGGCCAGTTTCTCTCCCAGACTGCCAAAGATCCATGCCGCCAACTGTGCTCCCCTCGTGGTTGGTCTGGTCCAACCACAGACAGTTGTACGGATCTCCTGAAAACCTGTTTGGTCAAGAATTTTATATAGAGTCACTGGAGAAAAGTCAAACAAATGAGAGGGGGCCTGATAGAGTTTCAGCCGCCCCGCCCAGGGCCTGAGTAGTTTGACGATGGGGGCGGTGTGCGGCCATCTCAGCAAGAGCAAGCCCCCGGGTCTTAGAAGCCGATGAATCTCCCTGAGAACACCTTTCGGGTCCGGGAGATGCTCGATCACATAAAACAGAGTAACGACATCGTAGCAATTATCTTGCCAGTCAGGTCGCGGCAGGGGTCTGCCTGATACATTGAGCTCTAACTTCTCTCGGGCGTAACCTCGTCCAGTGGCTGAGATCTCAATCCCCTCCGCCTGCCAGCCTCGTTGAACCATCTCCTCCAAAAAGAAGCCATAGCCACAGCCCACGTCCAACAGCCGTCCCGGCACTGGCATTATTTGCTCAATGAGTTTGCCGCTCTTGGCAAACACCTGGGCCATCAGTCGACGCCACCTTTTTATCTCGTGGGGATGGACAGGTAAATAATTCTGATAGTGATCTTGGAAAAAACTACTCGATGGTTGCGGCTCCAGAAAAATGAGACTGCAGTTGAGGCAGCGCACGTATTGCCATTGGCCCTCACGAATGAAAGGTCTGAATTCACTACCTTGGCAAAGAAAACAGGAGGTCACATCCCTCCTCCTCTTTTGGGCCCCCCATGAAAGGCGGCAAAAGTCCTTCTTCACATTCCCGTTTCAGATTGAGCAGGGTCACTTCTGTCAAGGTGTTGTGTTTTTCCTCACCCCGCTTAAAAACCCACACCAATCGATAGAAAAAATTGGAAATATTGTAGACAAAGCTATGGCTCACTCTGGTGCAGCTTCCCTGAGGCCTCAACTCCCACACCTCGTAGCCATCCCGGAAGGGCCCGTTTTGGAACTGCAGCACCAGGAGGCGATTCTTCTCCAGGTTTACCACTTTCGACTCCCAGCTCAGTTTTATCTTATACATGGTTTCGGCTCGAATGGTTGTACCCACTTGGTAAGGTCCAGGGGTCACCTTGCTCAGTTGAACACGATCGCTGGGAATTAAGCTCACAAATCTGTCAAAATCCGTTAGCACAGCAAATACGTGTGAAGGTAAGGCTTGAATGAGAGCATGGTGTTCATTTACGTGTCCCTGGTAGTTGAGAAACTCCAGTCTCTCTGGAATAGGGGGAGGAGTAGCGCAGCCCAATAAAATCAGGACTATGAGTCCTGCAAGCAACACTCTTAATCGTAATGGAGAACCGCTCATGGAAAGCATTCAGAATCGCGGCTAACCTTCGACAGGACCTGTCGACGAGCTCGGGTCGAGTCGCTCAGGTCGGGGAAAGCCGCTCCCACAGTTTTATACTTTAGATTGCAGACTGCAGACACTAGATGGAGTATACGATTTGCAATTATCAGTCCACAATCTACAATCTAAAACTGGGAACCCGCCCGAAGGGTGGGAGTCCGCAGGACAAATCTGCAATCTAAAATCGTTAGTACCCCCCTCGCAACATCTTCAGGAGACAGGCTCGAAAGGCTAGATTGTCGGGAAGAAAAAACTGTGGATTTGTTCTGGCTCGAGCCAGTCGTAAGAGTATAGAACCGAGCGAAAGTGTTCTTTTGTAAAGCCAAATAAATCCCTCTTCCAGCTGCTGCACGGTCATTTTCTTGGGCTGGAAGACAACATGAGCGGTGTCGTACTTCTCCCAATCATTGTGGAGCAATCTGCCCTCCTCTTCCAGCTTCTGATACAGCCGGGTGCCAGGATAAGGGGTGAGAATGCTGAAATAGACACTATCAAAGCTGGATCTGCGAATGAACCGTGCCATCTTGGGAAATACGGATGGATCATCGTTATCGAAGCCGATCATGAAGGTAGCCTTGACGCCTATGCCATAACGGTGCAAGGTGGCCACGGCCCGTTCGTATTCTGCCGGTTTATTGATGCGTTTGCCACACTCCGCCAAGGTGTCTTCAGAAAGGCTCTCCATGCCTATAAGGAGGCCGAGACACCTCGTTTCCGACATCAGCTTCAACAGTTCCTCATCTTGCGCCACTGATATGGAGGCCTGGCCAAGCCACTGGATGTTATAGGCTTTCAACATGTTCAGGAGCTCTAGGCAATGCTTGCGGTTGGCGATGATATTGTCATCAACGAAGAATATGAGATTTTTCAGAGCCAGAATCTTATCCACTGGCTTTACTTTCGTCACCATTTGCTCAACGAGATTGACGGGCTTGGTCCGGTACTTGGCCCCGTAGAACTGGGTAACAGCACAAAAATTGCAGTTAATTGGACACCCCCGAGTGGTCTCAATGAAATCCACTGGGCTATACAAGTTTTTGTCAATGATATCCCATCGGGGTGGTTGCGCTGCCGATAAGTTAAACAAGGTATCGGCCTGGTATATTTGCTTCAGTTCCCCTCGTTTGAAGTCTTCCACCATCTGTGGCCATACGTGTTCCCCCTCGCCGATGGCAACCGCATCGCAGTGCTGCAGGGCTTCATCCGGGAGGGCTGACACGTGCATGCCTCCCATCACAACCGTCTTTCCCCTGCGCTTAAACTCATCGGCGATCTCATATGCCCGGGTGGCAAGCGGAGTCATCACGGTGACCCCGACAAGATCCACGTCTTCCTCAAAATCCACCGAATGAATGCGCTCATCCACCATCTTGACTTCGCAGTCCGGCGGAGTGTAGGCGGCAATGGTAGGTAATCCCAGAAAGGGGAGTTTAAAGAAAAACTCCGCCCCGAGAATCTTCTTCAGACCAATGGGAGAGACCAACAATATTTTCAATGGCATTGGCACAATCCAGCTAAGAGTTACATACTCTAGCCCGGATGTTGCATACATTGCCGTCGCCAGACCATGAAAAGGGCGTTCATAGCAGGGCGTGATTCGTGAAACATCCGGGCTAGAATATTGAGCCGAGTTATTATAATCTAAATTGCTTATGAAAAAAAAGCATCACTCCACCATCGCTCAGTCGATAGCGGTAGGAAACGGGGGAGTGTTGACAGCTGCTGCCATTTAAACTATCAAAGGAAGTGGTTGAGGTCTATGGAAATTAAGGAGGTAAGCAGAGTGCAACCAAGCTTCACTTGAAAAAATGGTAAATTACATGCCAACGAATCGAATCATAGCGGCATGGTAAATTTTTTCATTTTCATACTCGATACTTTGGACACTCTGGGGCTCGATAGTGCTCTTACCCTGTGATTGACTATGCGCGAACATTTTTTGGACAAACCCTTCTGGTATCGGCAGGCACTGAAGACAGTTCAGGCGCTGCCAACACCAGTCACCTATGGGCTGGCGCGTCTGGTTGCTGCCCTGGTTTTTTTGTTTTCACCACGAGACCGGCGCCACGTTTCACAAAATCTTGATGTCATCTTCAATGGATACCAACCGCCTGCAGGTCAGCGTCTCCTCCTTTGGAGGTTCTTCCAAAACTACGGCATATACATTGCCGATTTCTTCCGTCTCCTTAGTATGAACTTGGAGGAAAGCAGAGCCTTTGCTCGGCTTTACGAAGGACGCCATCATCTAGATGAAGCCTTAACCAAAGGCAGGGGTGCAGTGCTCCTGACTGCTCATATTGGACACTGGGAAATTGGCGGCTTGGGGTTGAGAGCCATGGGCTATCCAGTGAATGTGGTTGCCATCAAACATAACACCTTATTCACCAACACACTGGTCAATATGATGCGAGCGCGCCACGGCATCCGCATCATTGAAGTGGAGGAGTCGACTTTCGGTGCCATTGAATTGGTCAAGGCCCTGGACCGTAATGAACTGGTGGCAGTTTTGGGCGATAAACCGTTTTCAGAAAGATCGGAGGTAACGACTTTTTTCGGCCGTCCGGTGCAGCTACCGGTGGGACCCGTACTCCTGGCCATGGCTGCCCGAGCGCCGATTATTCC
>JASFGC010000099.1:0-10802 GCA_050123975.1 Syntrophobacterales bacterium
GCAGGAAAAGCGCCGACTTTTTCAAAAAAAGCTGTAAAAACCTCGGTATCGATGTGCTGATGGTGAAAACCTACAGGCAAGGTGCCCGCAATTTCAAGCCGATCTTGTCCAGGGTGAAAGAAGTGAAACCGGATATCGTTTACATGAGTTCTCACATGAAGGACGGAGCACTTCTCATGAAACAGGCACGGCAAATCCGGATTCTTCCCAAGCTGTTTATCGGCGGCACTGTCGGTTTTACCCTCCCCGAGTTTGCCCAATATGCTGGCAGAGCTTCAGAAAAGTTGATTACGCCTATTCCGTGGCACCAGGCAATACCTCTTCCTAGTGCTCAGAACTATTTTGCCAGGTTCAAGGACCGATATAACAAGAACCCCGATTATCACGGCGCTGAGGCTTATGCGGCCGCGTACGTCATCAAAGACGCGCTCCAGCGGGCCAGATCCTTTGCCCCTCATCACATCAAACAATCCTTGAAAGATACCTCGTTAATGACACTTCTCGGACCGGTAAGATTCACCTCGTATGATAACAAAATCAATCAGAACAAGCTGTCTACATACGTTGTCCAATGGCAGCTCAGCCAATTAAAGCTCATCTGGCCTCGACGCTTTGCCAATGCCGATTATGTTTATCCAGTAGATTGGCTTACCGAGTGGGGATATTAGAGGCAATCTGAAGACACCAGAGAATCAGTCCTCATATACTATGGTTATGGCAACAAATTTCTTTGAAGTGAAAGAAATTAGAAAGAATTTTAGTGGCTTAATGGCCGTGAATGGTGTGAGCTTTCAGGTGCACCGCGGAGAGATCTTTGGGCTAATAGGTCCCAATGGTTCAGGCAAGACCACCATCTTGAACCTTATTAATCAGTATTTTCCTTTGACTGCCGGAGATATTTTTTTCAAGGGCATCAGCATCAAGGGTATGAAGACCCACCAGATTTGTCATCTCGGCATTGGCCGTACCTTTCAGGTGGTCAAGCCCCTTAAGCGCATGACTGTGCTGGAAAATATTATGGCCTCCGCTCTCTGCCGCGTTCATACCCTCGCGAAAGCCCGAGAGATGGCCATGGAGATGCTGGAGTTCTGCAACCTGCAATCAGAAAAGGACAAGTCTGCCGCCAGCCTGCCCATTGCAGGGCGCAAGAGGTTGGAAATCTGCCGAGCCTTGACCACTAAGCCGGAGTTACTCCTCTTAGATGAAACCGCCGCTGGACTGAATCCAGCTGAACTGGATGAGGCCATAGAATTGATCCGGAGAATTCGTGGTCGTGGCGTGACCATAATCATTGTCGAACACATCATGAAAGTCATCATGTCTATCTCCGACCGCATCCATGCCATCAACTATGGTCAGACAATAGCCGAAGGCCCACCTGAAGAAGTAGCCAACAACAAAAAGGTCATCGAAGCATACTTGGGCGAGGCCTATGCTTAGGGTACAGGACATTGATGTTTTCTATGGTGACCTGCAGGTACTCTGGCGCGTTTCTTTCGAGGTAAAGGAAGGTGAGATCGTAGCATTAGTTGGCGCCAACGGAGCCGGTAAGTCCACCACACTCAACACCATTTCCGGTCTGCTAAGCCCTGCCAACGGCAGCATCTTATTTTTTGATCAACGCTTGGACCAGATTCCTGCTCATAAGATCATCAAATACGGTGTGGCTCAGGTGCCAGAGGGGCGCCGGCTGTTTCCGGAGATGTCAGTGCGGGAGAATTTGATAATGGGCTCCCTTACTCCCCAGGCCAAGGCGAAACGGAACCAAACCATGGAGTGGGTCTTCGGCCTCTTTCCCAGGTTGCGCGAGCGAGAAAAGCAGATGGCTGGGACTCTTTCGGGTGGCGAACAGCAGATGGTCACTGTGGGCCGTGGTCTTATGGCCCTCCCCAAGTTAATCATGTTTGACGAGCCGTCTTTCGGCCTGGCCCCCATTATAGTGGCTGACATTTTCAAAATCATCCGACGTATCAATAAAGAAGGCGTCACCGTGCTCGTAGTTGAGCAAAATATTAAGCATACCTTAGAAATCTGTGACCGTGGCTACGTTCTGGAAAATGGTCGAATCATACTGAGAGGTACAGGACAAGAGCTTCTGGACAATGAACACGTCAAACAGGCCTATCTGGGAATTTAGGAATTTGTAATTTACCACGAATACAAAGACAATGACGCAGAGCGCAGAGCGCTAAGCGCATAGCGAAAAGACAAAGGAGTTAGAAGCCAGGAGTCAGAATCCAGAGATCAGAGGTCAGAGGTCAGAAAACAGATACTCTTGTTTTTCTAATTTCGCAATTGTCCTGCGGACTCCCACCCTTCGGGCGGGTTCCCAGTTTCGCAATTCGCAATTTAACTCTATGCTCTATGCCCCATGCTCTATGCCTTCAGCAATCTAGAATCTGAAATTTCCCTTTGGATTCTGTGTGGTTCTTTTTTTGTTGTCTCGCTTTTGTTATGGTTTAATTATGGCGGAAATAACCTTTGTTGAAGTCACTGGCAGCCGCATGGAAATGCGGGCCTGTGAGATAGCAGAGCAGAGCTACGCTCAGGGTCAAAGATTACAAATCATCGCTCTAGACGAAGAGCAGGCAGCACGGCTGGACGATTTGCTCTGGACCCACAAGCCCGACAACTTTATCCCTCACGGCATCTGGAAGAGCATGGACAGTGAGTCTGACCAGCCGGTTGTAATCACAACCCGAAAAGAGCAGGTGCCAGGGATCGCATTTCTTTTGACCATGGATTACTGCCCGGTTGAAATGGTTCAGCAATTCTCTAAAGTTATCCATGTTGTGGTGGTGGACAATCAGGAGCGACTGGAGGCCAGCCGCCGTTACTGGACTCTACTCAAAGATGCCGGTTTCAGCCTGAAACATCAGAAGCGCTAGGGGGACGTTGGTAGGTTTTGAAGGTTTTCGGAAGGCAGCCCTTAGTCGAATGTTCTTTTTCTAGCCCTCTTCCGAAAGGCCTGTACGGAAAGGCGAATACGACTAAAACATATTTTGAGGACCTCCCCCATCCTGGTGAATAAAAGGAAAACCTTCAAAACCTACCAACGTCCCCTTTCTATGACAGTTAAGTCGGTTGTGCCGGCTAAACCGACTCAACTGACTTATCCTAACATTGCCGAAATATCGGAGGACCTCGTTCGTGTCTTCTACAGTGGGCCGCTGGTGGAAAAGCTTATCGGGAAGCTGTAAATACCTTGGAGCCAGTGTGGCCATTATACTGGTAAAGCGCAAACTGGGTCGCCGCCCTCATGATTGGTCTCTTTGGCTGATGCTCGGCAGGCTCTACGCCATTGGTTACCAATGGAGTCCAGCAATCACCGCCCTTAAGCGTGCCCGCAAACTCAACCCCAGCAACGAAGTGGTAGCCCAAGTTCTTGCCAGGGTAAAGGAGGAGGCTCGTCAGAACGGAGTCTGGCCTCCGGCGAAGAAAGAAAAGGAGAAGTGAACAGTATGGAATGTCAACAGGATCAAAATTTTTCCCGTTGTAACTGTACCTACGAGCCCTGCGACAAAAAGGGAATGTGCTGCCACTGTTTAGACTGCCATTTGACCATGCGACAGCTGCCGGGATGCTGTTTTCCTGCTGAGGTGGAAAAGACCTGGGACCGCTCTTTTGAGACCTTTGTCAGGCTCGTGCAGGAGCGGAAACTCTAGAAGACGTTGTTAGGTTTTTAGAGATGAATTCAGCTCAGTCCACCTTGAGAATTCAGATGAGAGATCTTAATATTCCCGTTATTGTCAGAGAAAAACTAGAGGTTTGGGAATGAAGCGCTTGTATTCAACCACCGTACTGCCCTTGATTCTTGTCCTGGTTCTGGCTTTATTCGCTCCGAATCCCTCCTCTGCACAGTGGAAAATCCAAAAGACTCCACCTGCATACCAGCACACGAATCTTTCGGTCTCTCCTTCAAAGGGACCGGCTGACGCGCCAGTGGTTATGGGGGTATTTACTGATTTTCAGTGTTCTGCTTGTGCGAGGCTTGCGCCTCGACTCGAGCAGTTGCTCGAAAAATACCCCCTGCAGGTGAAATTGGTCTTCAAAAACTATCCCCTGAGAAGACATACATTTGCTAAGAAGGCTGCTGTTGCCGCCCTGGCTGCTCGAAGACAGGGCAAATTCTGGGAGTATCACGACCTCTTATTCGAGAATGGGGACAGCTTGAACGATGAAAAGTTTCGACACATTGCCCGCGAGCTTGGCTTGGACCTGGATACATTTGAAAAGGATCTCAACGATCTCAAGCTCGTTGCCAGGGTCAACCAAGATATCAGACTCGGAGCCTATATGGGTGTAAGAGGCACCCCCACCCTCTTTATCAATGGCAAGGTCTCCAGGGCCAGGACTTTGGAGGCTCTCGAGGCAGCTGTCCAGAATGAGTTGGAACAGACCAGAAAAGGGCCGGTGGGAAGCGGTGGAGGCAAAGGCTAGGGGACGTTGGTAGGTTTTGAAGGTTTTGCCTACTCCATCCTTTCCTTAAAAGCCTTTTCAATCGCTTCGCGAACGGATGTGTGAGCGAGTCCGCACAGCCGGGCTAGGGAGGCCATTGATTCTCCCGCCTCCTCATGAGCTCTGAGAAAAAACTCTCGCCGAGCTCTGGTCACCCTTCGGGTCTTGGTCTTACTGAGAAGCTGCGCTCTTGAGATCCCCCACTTCCTGCAGACCTCAGTGAGAATATCTTCGCTGCTGGTTTGCTTTGAACCTACGTGGTGTAATTCTTCCTCAAGAATTTCTTCTACAAACTTTCCGCTTCCCAAAATACGTGGATCACCTAGTGCATCTCCGTCGCCCTCTTTTTTCTTGCTCAACTTATCTCTGCCCCCGACACTTCGCAGGAGGCCACCGCCACGGAGGTCTTCCCTCGCCCCCTGGTCAAACCCTGCGGCCATGAAGTTATGGTATTCTCTGCGGGCTTTTTCAGCCTTATCGCCAAACCACACCAGTACACCGTCTACATCCTGGCAGTCAAAATCCCGCTGGCCCATGATCACCGAATGACCCGCATACGGATATTTACTAAGTTCGGAGATCCTGCTTACCAGCCCGGCACGAACAGGGTTGAGGTGGATGTAGCGAACCAGTTCAAGAAAATAGGGATCTTCCTCAACGACGATGCTTTTGTAGCGATTTTGGAAGAGGTGGCCTTTTCTATTGTGGCGCCGATTGTGCCAGACAGCGTAGCCAGTCATGAGCCGCCGCATCATGGTGGAAAGAAACATTACGCGGGGTCGCACAAGGAAGTGAAAGTGATTGGGCATCAAGCACCAGGCAAACAACTGTACCTTACCCTCGGTCACCACCTGGGAAAGACGGTGCAGGAATTGAGAAAGGTCTCTGGTGTCCCGGAAGATGTCTTGCCCCTCGATGCCCCGTGCCATCACATGGTGTAAGACGTTTGGGACGTCTAGTCGTGCGCCTCTTGGCATGCATCGATTCTAGTAGAGCCTACTATGCAAGTCAAGAAAACAGAAAACCTTCAAAACCTACCAACGTCCCCTACTTGAAGAATGCGCCAACCTCCTGACGACGATGAGTGATGAGACTGTCTGGCAAGCTCGCCAGAAACAGCTTGCCGTAAGATCTTTTGAACAAGCGACCGTCCAGAACGGCCAGGACTCCCTGGTCACTGGCCCTCCGGATCAAGCGACCTAACCCCTGTCTGAGGGCGAGAACTGCACTAGGTACCTGGTAGTCCCAGAAGGGGTTCCCACCAGCTTCTGCGATCTTTTCCAAGCGCGCCGCCACCAGTGGATCATTGGGAGCTGCGAAAGGCAGTTTATCAATGATCACACAACTCAAGGTCTCTCCCGGCATATCCACACCCTGCCAAAATGAGGCAGTGCCGAGCAGCACCGAAGAGGTATCCTCTCGGAAACGCTTGAGCAGAGTAGCCTTTGGCTGTTCTCCCTGCACCAGCAGGGTGAATCGTTCTAGGTGAGACAGCCGGGAATAGACCTCTCTTAGATTGCGATGGCTGGTGAAGAGAATGAATGCTCGCCCTCCGGTCTCTTCCAGAATTGCCGCTACCTCCTCAGTAACTGCCCCTGCAAAATCTGGCGAATCCGGCAATGGCAGGTGTTTCGGCAGGTAGATCACCGTTTGCTCCCGATAGGAAAAAGGAGTATCCAGAATGAGATCCGCCGTTTCTGGCGATAGTCCCAGTCGTTGTTTGAAAAAATCCAGATTATTGCCTACCGCGAGGGTAGCCGAGGTAAAAATGTAAGGCATCGGCCGGTGAAACAGGTGCTCCTGGAGAATGGGCGCCACTTGAACTGGAGAGGCCCAGAGGAACTTCCCCTTGCCTCTCGTCTCATACCAGTAAACATAATTGACATCCTCTTGATTTAGAATCAATTCGAGGCTCTCTCGGATCTCCTGAGCGCGCCGATGACAAGCCGACAATCCCTCACTGACATCTTGGTGACGAAAGAGCTCGGTTATGAGCTGGTCCAAAGCGTGACTCAGTTCCAGCCACCGTTGCTCAATCTCCCCGCTCATGGCTTCAGACATGAGCCGCTGCCTTCTGTTGCTGAAGGGAAACAGCTCAAAGAAGTGGGTGCTCAACTTGCCAAGACTTTGTAGAGAACCGGCAAGGGCACTATCCGTGCTCCGCGCTGCACCCAACTCCCAAGAGATATCACGGAAGAGCTCAAACAAGCGATAGCTACTTACCTGAATGCTGAAGTAGTTGTTTGCTGTTTCTTCCAGGAGATGTGCCTCGTCGAATATCACCACCTCATACGGCGGAATCACCTGCCCGAAGCCACCGGACCGCACCGCCAAATCGGCGAAAAAAAGGTGATGGTTGACCACGATGATTTCCGCAGCAGCTGCCTCTTGTCGTAGCAAGGTAAGAAAGCACTGTTCGAACCAACTACATTTCTGCCCCAAACATTGGTCCGCCCGGGCGCTTAGCTGATCCCACCCCACAAAATCGTCTGGCAACCAATGGATCTCTGCCCGGTCTCCACTCGTGGTTTGTTGCGCCCAGTCAACAAGTTCTTTGCTTACAGTACCCTCAAAACCAGGAAGGAGCTCAGGCTGTTCCACAGAGCGGTGAAAGCGGTACAAACATAAATAATTTGCCCTACCCTTCATACAGACCGCCCTGAAGGGCTGGGAAAGGTGTCTCTTGAGGAAAGGGATATCGTGTTCCAGCAATTGATCTTGAAGAGTTTTTGTCCCTGTTGAAATAATCGTCTTTTTGCGACTCAGCACAGCTGGGATGAGATAAGCCAGGGTTTTCCCCGTGCCGGTCCCTGCCTCTATGATACTCTCCCGTCCCTCACCGATGGCTGCCTCTACCTCCCCGGCCATAGTCTCCTGGATAGAACGGTATTCGTAGTCACTGAGGGCGTGACTGAGCAATCCATCTCTGCCGAAGATCTTCCTCATGCTTATCCCGAATCTGAAAATGTAGAATGACCAGTATGGGTCTTAATCGCCGCGTCCCCGAGTCGCCCTGTCCCCGCGTCGCTGCGACCCAGCCTAAGATATGTGCTGTTAAGGGTAGGGGGATCCTTACTACTCTAGACTACATTGGTTCTGCATCCAAGTCGCCCTTGAAAAATTCATCGATGGTAGGTCTGGTTACTTGAGTGGTCTTGGCGGGAGCTGTTCCTTCTTTAAACGCTTCAAAAATGGCCTTCTCGTCGCTCGGATTGGCCAGTTCTCCTGTCTCAGGATCTATCCTCGCAAACACTACATTTTCCGGTACTGTAAAGACCTTTACCGGTTCTTTCTCCAGAACCTTCCGAGAAAAGTCTACCCAAATGGGGCTGGCAGCTCTCGATCCGGTCTCAAATTTCCCCAAGGTTCTATCGTCGTCAAATCCTACCCACACACCGGTTACATATTCAGGTGTAAAACCTATATACCAGGCGTCCTGCAAATTATTAGTGGTACCCGTCTTTCCGGCATTCGGTCGCTTCAGTGCGCGCGCCCGCCAGCCGGTACCATACTTGACCACCTCCTGGAGTAAGTGGGTCATAATATAGGCAGTATCTTTGTCGAGTACTCTTTCCCTCTGAGTCTTGTGCTCTTCCAACAGATTGCCATGGCGGTCCAAAATTTTCGTGATAAAGACAGGGCTTACAAGCTCCCCTAGGTTCGCAAAGACTGAATAGGCATTGGTAAGCTCAATCAGAGAAAGCCCTGATGAACCAAGGGCTAGAGACAAGTCCCGAGACAGAGGCGCGGTGATCCCGAACCGGCGAGCATAATCTATGACATAATCAATACCGATATCTCGAACGATCTTGATGGTTACCACATTCCGGGAAAAGATGAGGGCCGTGCGGAACAGTGTGGGTCCATAAAATTTTTCTTTATAGTTTTTCGGCTTCCACTTCCAGTCCATCTGCTCGTCAGTATAGATGATCGGTGAGTCAATAATAATGGTGGCGGGGGTATAGCCCTTATCCAGTGCTGCAGCATAGGTAAACGGTTTGAATGAAGAACCCGGTTGACGTCGAGACTGGACAGCACGATTGAATTGGCTGATTTTGTAATCTAATCCGCCCACCATTGCTTTGACATGACCAGTTTCGTTTTCCATACAGAGCAAAGCACCTTGAGCCTCCGGCTCCTGCTCCAAGGCAAGAATCCAGCTACCGGCTTTGGCGTCCTGTTCCACTAAGCGCAGAAGAATAATATCGCCAACCTTCAGAACCTTGGTCGGGTCGCTAATTTTCACGGCGCCATAGGCAATCTCTGGATCAGGCGTGCGTGCCCACTCCATGTTTTCCACAGGAAGCGTGCCTACTCCTTCATGAAGCCGTATGGAAGCCTTTTTTTCTTCCCTGGAGACCTCGATGACCACCCCCTTGACCACGGCTCCCTTCTCTAAGCCGTTGTTTTCGGTAGCTTCCTTAAGGTTCTGGAAAAACGCTTCT
The DNA here is from genome assembly GCA_050123975.1 of Syntrophobacterales bacterium. Taxonomy (GTDB): domain Bacteria; phylum Desulfobacterota; class Syntrophobacteria; order BM002; family BM002; genus BM002. The sequence goes on from JASFGC010000099.1 coordinate 8,904, forward strand.
ATTTCCTCAGGGGCCAGGTGTCCGAGAGGTCCTCTGTAACCCTGGCGCTTATCCAGATCGTACAACCCTTTTCTGATGGCTTGTTGCGCTTTTTTCTGGTAAGCCACATTCACCGTGGTGTAGACTTGAAGTCCCTCGCGGTATAATACTTCTTGCCCGTATTTTTCCTCTAGATATCTCCTAACGTGCTCGGCAAAATACGGTACACTCCCCACATTCCAGTCCTTACGCGCCTTGATATCAAGCTTGGCCGCTAAAGCTTCGGCGGCTTCGTTGGTGGTAATGTACCCAGCGGCCACCATCCTGTTCAAAACATAAACCTGGCGCTCTTTTGCCCGCCGGGGATAACTATAAGGTGAATAGCGACTGGGAGCCTGAGGCAGACCAGCGAGCATGGCACATTCGGCGAGCTCCAGCTCCTCCACCTTCTTGCTAAAATAGTTCTGCGCCGCGGCTTCGACGCCGTAGGCGCCATGACCAAGATAGATTTGGTTGAGGTAGAGGAAAAGAATTTCCTTCTTGGACAAGTATTTTTCAATACGGTAGGCGAGGATTGCCTCTCTGAGTTTCCGAGTATAACTCCTCTCTGGAGTCAGCAGTAATGACTTGGTAACTTGCTGGGTTATGGTGCTGCCACCCTGGACAATGCCCCCCGCTTTGATATTTTTCCACAAGGCCCTCAGTATTCCAAAGAAATCAATCCCCTCGTGTTCAAAAAAGCGCGCATCTTCGGCTGCCACGAATGCATCTATGAGAGTTTGGGGAATCTTCTCCAGGGGAACCACAATGCGACGCTCCAAGTAATACTCCGCAATGGGGCTACCGTCATCTGCATATAACGTGGTGACGATACTAGGCTGGTAATCTTTGAGAGAAGAAATCTGGGGAAGATTCCGGGTGACTCGATAAAAACCGTAAGCACCGCTTCCCAGCAGCACAACGATGAGGACTAAGGCGGTCCACACGATAAATCTCACTCCTCGCCTTCTGCGCCTTTTGCCAGGAAACTGCGGTCTGGGGTAGCCTCTTAGGATTGCCAAGCTTTTACCTCAGTTGGTGCATGAACACTATTTGTTGGTATACAAAATGTTGAATTTTAAAGCACTATCTTACTGATGTCAAAGACAATTATGACCAGCGTTATTGAGCTGCCCTTATCTTTTCGCACCTGTAAATCTCACCATGTGGCAAGACAAAACTCTCAGGGTTCCCTTTCACGTGGATAAGAGAGCTCGGAAAAATATTTATATTAACAGCTGCGCAACGAAACAGTTTTCGATAGAATTAGTCAACAAATTTCTCAATATGTTCAAAGCAAGTAAGAACAATTTTCTCATTTTATAGTGAATTATACTAGCCCCTGATGATTTCCGAATTGAGGGAGATGCAAAACGAAATGTCTGAACCTTTAACCTCGCCCCACATCCTGAACATCGCCCACCGTGGTGCCCGCTCCCTAGCTCCAGAAAACACTCTAGCTGCAGCTCGTAAGGGTTTAGAGGTTGGCGCAGATATGTGGGAATTGGACATTCAGATGACCGCAGATGAAGAACTTATCGTCATTCACGACAGCACCCTCAAGCGCACCTCAAACGTCAGGGAAGTTTTTCCCAAGAGGAAACCTTGGTTGGTCCACAAGTTCACACTTGATGAGATTCGCCTTCTTGATTTTGGCTCCTGGTTTAGAAAACAGGATCCTTTTGGTCAAATTGCCGCGGGTATGGTTGCGGAATCTGACCTGGCTAGTTATGTGCACCAACAGGCGCCAACCCTCAGAGAAGCGCTCACCTTTACTCGAGAGCATAGCTGGAACGTAAACCTCGAAATCAAGGACTTGGGTGGAAATCCAGATCCCCGCCAGGTCGCAAAAAAGATCCTCGCTCTGGTGGAAGATTTAGA